>JAKSJT010000040.1 GCA_024402125.1 Bacteroidales bacterium | reverse complement strand
CGATGGTAGAGTCTCTGTTTTCCCAAGGTGCATAGAGAAGGTGACCATAGCTGTGGCTTCCTACATAGTGTCCCTCCGAAACAAGTCTTTTGATAGTTGAAGGGAACTTCTCGTAGAACTCTCCAGTGAAGAAGAAACTTCCCTTGACTTTATACTTCTTTAGGGTGGAGATGATCATGTCTTCACCGTCAGCCTTATCCGCTGCTGTGAAAACAAGGCAGATTGTCTTTTTTGATGGGTCGGTTCTTTCAATTCCCCCGAGAGTGTAGACATTGTTGTCTTTTTTGAATGCCTTTTTACTACTCTGCATCTGTCCTTCCTTCTGGTATGCTGAGAATGGGAATGTCAAAGATGCTGTTCCGTCCATTGTCGGCTCATTGGTAGAGTAATCATTGGTGCTGTCATGATACACCATGTTGCCAGGCTGGAACTCCATATAGTTCTTTCCTCCATCCATGGACACGCCAGTCAAGCTTCCAAAAATGCTGCTGTACACAGGACCGTCCACCAGACCTCCTGTAGTGTTTCCTAAGTCAAGATTGATAATGAAAGAATGCGGCTGGGTTGGGTATACTCCTCCCCTTGGAAGTTCAACGATCATACTTACGCCCCATGGATTGCAACCAAGCAGCCAGTCTCTAAGAGAACCTTCCATTTCCTGATAGGTTGTATCACCTGTAAGCTGTCTATAAAGGATACACTGGGTAAGCATTGCTGCTGTGAGGTTGTTTGAACACCATACTGAAGGAATACCGTAAAGGAACGGAGAGTCAACTGCCTTCTCATATGTTCTCTGAATACCGGACCTGAGGTTTCGGATGAACTCCTTTGATACACTCTCGTTACCATCCTTGGCAAGGTGATAGTGTCCCATATTCATGAATGGATACCACTGGTAGTGTCTTGCACTGTCTGCACCCATCCAAGGGGTGACAGGCTCTCTTCTTGCATATTCAATAGCCTGTGACAGGTACTTCGCATCACCAGTCTTATGGTAAAGCTCAAGGGCACCAAGCTCCATGTCATCCACCCAGTTGTCCTCTTCGTAGATGTATGGTGATCTGACAGACGCAGTCTGACAAACGCCAGGTTTGTCAATGCCTAACTGATATGCTCCTTCTGCCTTTTCTCCAATCTTTTTTGCAAACTCAGGGTAGAATGGCGCAAGAATCTTTGATCCGAGAGCGAAGTCTGATGCGAACTTTCCGACAGTACTTGAAGTGCCTGTGGTAGCGTTCATGAACTGTCCTCTTTGCTGAGGTTCTCCACTGACAAAGTATACTGGTCTGCCGTTATTCGGTCCCCAACCGTAGTCTGCCTGGTCATTTGCTGGCTCTCTCATGCCGACATGGTCTCTGTCATCTGCTATCTGGTTATAGAATTCTCCTGGTTCAGGATTCATTCGGTCAAGCCAGTCGAGTCCCCAGTAAATCTCATCGATGATGTCGGGAATTCCATTAGCACCAGGAGTTCCGTCTGCTTTATGTGTATCTCCGAACGCCTCTGGGTTCTGCTGATAGGCGAACATCATCTGGTAGATAGCGTTGGCGGATGTTGTTGTGTACTGGAGGCAGTCGGATGCATCATGCCATCCGCCTCTGACGTCAATATGCTGACCGGACTTTGTCGGATGATACTCAATGTAACCATCTTTAACATGGCAGCTGTCTTTCATGAATGGATTCCATCCACATCTTTGCTGACGCATATAGTTGAGAACGAAGTCCGCAGTTCCATTGAACACATCAGGATTGATAGGGAAGGTAGGGGATTCTGCCTTTTCTGCGACAATCTTATATGCACCGTCTTTTGACACAGCTGAGAAGTTAAGCCTGGCAGTATAGTTCATCTCTCCCAATTTTCCTGTAGGTTTGATATCGGTTGCTTTTGAAGAGTATACGACTTTTCCCGTGTAGATGTCGATTACCTTGAAAGATGTTACAGGAGTCTTGTCATTGCTCATGTATACGGCTACCTTGGTTGCATCAGGGAGATAACCAAGCTGATTGATACGTATCCATTCTCCGGCATTGATGGAGATCGTAACAATTGCAGATAAAATGATTGAGGCTAATAATCTTTTCATATGAGGTAATCGATAATTGTTAAAGTTTGGTAATGAAATGTCCTAACCAGCATGCTGCAAGTCCTACTGCAAGAGATGCAACTGCATAAGCGCTACTTACCCAGAACTGGTTTCCCTGGAAGAGGTTGTAGTTCTCATGCATGAATGTTGAGAATGTTGTGAAGCCTCCACAAAAGCCGACTATCAGGAAGGATTTGAGATCGCTTCCAGCGAGGTTCCCTTTTTCGAAAAGGCCATAGAGTACACCTACGATAAGGCAGCCAAGTATATTGACAGTGAATGTCCACCATGGGAATGACCCGCTGGCTTTCTCCTGGATAAGAGTTGAAATAAGATATCTGCAGATGCTTCCGATGAAACCTCCTGCACCAACTAGCATGATTGCTCTGAACATAGACTTCTTTGTGTTGACTAACGTCCAAATGTAACCATATTTTGCCTCAAAAATGTTATTTTTGTCCCGAATTATTCATCCTTGGTTTATGGAATTGTTTTACTCTAGAGATATCGACGGTCAGATTGTCAGACTTCCTCAGGAAGAGGCTCAGCATTGTATCAAGGTTCTTCGTCATAGAGTCGGAGATGAGATCAATGTCATAGATGGTGAGGGTACACTTCTTACCTGTCGTCTTGTGGATGATTCTCCAAAGCATGCGGAGGCTGAGATTATCTCTTCAGAGAAGAACTGGGGTTCTCATGAATATAATCTGAAGATGGCGGTTTGCCCGACAAAGAATATGGACCGCTACGAGTGGTTTGTCGAGAAGGGTTGTGAAGTCGGCATGGACAGCGTGGCTCCAGTGTTTGGAGATCACTCTGAAAGGAAGGTATTCAAGCCAGAAAGGGTTGAAAAGATTCTGGTGTCTGCAGCCAAGCAGTCTTTGAAGGCTGCTGTTCCTTCCATTGACGAAGCCACTACAGTGAAGAAGTTCATTTCCGGATATTCAAAGGAGGATGGTGTCCTGAAGCTTATCGCAGACTGCTTTGAGGAAGAGGATGCCCCTAGAATCTCGGTTAAGAAAGCCTTGGATTCATACGAAGGGAAGGACATAGTAATCCTTATCGGACCTGAGGGAGACTTCTCAAAAGAAGAAGCCCTTCTCGCAATTGAGAAAGGCTTCATTCCTGTTCATCTAGGCCAGTCAAGACTCAGGACTGAGACTGCTGCCGTTACAGCTGTTGAGGCTGTGTATTTCCGCTATATGGAGTAGTCTGCACTAGTTCTCTTTAGCAAGATTTGTAATAAGAGTATCCATCATTGGATAAACGTTCTTCTCCACAAGATTGTTTGTCAGGAGGGAGAATACTATTGTATCCTCAGGTTTTCCGCTCTCAGAAATAACATATCCGCTGTAGCAGCGTACTCCGTTCATGGATCCTGTCTTGAAGTATACTCTTGCCTTCACTTTAGGGTCAGCGTTCTGCATTCTGCTCTTAAGCGTTCCGTTCTGTCCTGGCTGAGGAAGACTCTTAAGGAATGAGTTATACTCAGGAGACTTTGTCATAGCTGTGAGGTAACGGACAAAGTAATCAGGGGAGATGTAGTTCTGTCTTGAAAGACCGCTACCGTCGCTTACCTGAATTCCTAGGTCAGGGTTCTTTACTCCAAGTTCTTTGAGAAGCTGTGCTTCTGCTGCTATAGAAGACTCGTAGTCAGCTGATCCTCTGTACTTCTTTCCAAGCATACGGAGGAATGTCTCAGCGTAGAAGTTGTCGCTTCTATGGTTGGTCTCATATGCGATCTTGTCAATGGTTGGTGAATATGTAGAACCGATGACAGTGATGTCCCTTACTTCTGCAGCCTGCTTGTAGATCTCCATTGTTGCGATGTCGACTCTGATGTTGCCGTAATCATCAATATCAGCAGGGCCTTCAGATACTGCAACGCCGTTCTTCTTAAGGAAGTTGTAGAAGTAGTATGCACATGTCATTGCACCATATTTGTTTGAACAGTCTTCTGTTCTAGTGCCACTTTCAAGACCTAGAGTTCCTCTCATTGCTCCAACAGGAGCGAGGTCTGTTGTGAAGTAGTAGAGGTCATCTCCATTACCAGCAGCAGAAGTTGTTGCTGTGTTGTAGTATGTCATCCAAGGAGTCTCCGGGTACTTAGGAGTAATCTTGACATCATCGCCAATTCTCTGGCCAGGCTTAGCGGTGAACTGCTGTACATTCTCGAAGAAGCAGAGTCCGTTTCCACCGACACCATAATCCCAACCTCCGTCACCGATCTGCCAGCAGTCGTTCTCGATAGGTCCTTCAAAGAATCTTCCGTCTCCGATAATATGACCATTGATCTTTGTGATGCCGGCCTTCTGCAGGAATCCTTTCCACTGTGCGAACAGGTCATTGATTTTTACAGCGATGGAGTCAGAAGAAGCGATTGTCGGATCTCCTCCGCCAAGGATGTAGACATCTCCGTTGAGGACACCATTCTCGATGTTTCCTTTATATCCGATCTTTGTCTCGAACCTGAAGTCTGATCCAAGGTTATGAAGAGCAAGGCCAGTTGACAGAAGCTTGGTGTTGGATGCAGGGATCATCTTTCTTTGACTGTGAATGTTAACAAGGGTGTCACCGTTCATTTTAACAGCCAGCATTCCCCAGACAGCATTCTCGAATGGAGCTTCTGAGTCAATCTTTTCTGCGTATTTCTGTGCTGCAGTATTCTTTGTCTGTGCGTTTAGTCCAAAAGATGGAACCAGAAGAAGAGCCGAAGCAGCTAGTGCAAGTAGTTTATTTGTCATCTTTGATAAGTTGTTTTATTCTTTTGCAGTGGTACATTCATTCACTAGATATGCAATTGAAATGTATGGTATACCTGAGTTTGTTGTAAGTCCAATCTCACAGGTTCTACTATTTGAGTATCCAATAGTAATGCCAGCTTTTTCAACCTGGTCCTTCAGCTTTCTAAGAGCGTAGGCATTTACCTCAGGATTTGTCATTCCCTTGTCACCGGCAAAACCGCAGCATCCAACTCCTTCCGGAACGAGAACCTTTGAAGAGCAGAGACTTGCAAGGTTGTAAAGTGTATCATTTAGCTTCATCAGTCTCATTGTGCATGTCGCATGAATTGCTACCGGTTTGTCAGTTCTGTGGAACTCGAGCTTGTCTCTAAGGAACAGCCAGATGAACTCAGCTGGTTCGTAGAGTTTCATCTTTGTTATTTTCTGACGCATTCTGTGAAGACATGGGCTCTGGTCGCAAAGGACTGGGTACTTGCCCTGCTCGCTTGCCTTCCAGAGTGCTTCCTCCAGTTCGAATACCTTTTTGTCAGCGATGTCAGGCATTCCCTTGCTCTCCCAGATGGTTCCGCAGCATAGCGAGTCCTTGTTTTCCGGGAAAATGACTTCATATCCAGCCTTGTTAAGAAGTGATACCATCTCCTCTGCGAGAGGTTTACGGGAATCGGACTTCTTTGGATTTCCCATCATCTGGTTAAGGCAGCTAGGGAAGTACACAACTTTCAGTTTCTCCTCTTTTTGAGGTATATCAGGCACTGAGTATGCCTTCGGCATTGCTGGTGTCCATAAAGGAATACCAGCTTTGTGAAGAGTCTTGCAGACTCCGCTCATAGCTGAAGTTCCCAGAACAGTCTGTCCTAAATTTGCAAGATGAAGCACAGCTCTGATTCCGTTCTTTGTTCCATGGAAATGATCTGCTGCCATGTTCCAGGCCTTGTATCCCAAAGAACCTGGCGGCATACTCTGGCGGCGTATTTCATGGGTTAGATCAGCGACGCTGATTCCCATAGAGCAAGACATTGAGCAAAGTCCATCTCCTGCACATGTCTGGTTTCCGAGATACTTGTACTCGTCCTTCAATGTCTTGAGAAGTTCAGGATTCTCTCCTGAGAGAGTGAGCCTTGTTATTTCTCTTTGGGCGACGATACGAGTCCTTGACGACATTGTGAATCCGCAACTGAGACAGTTCACTTCGCAGAAACCGCATTCGATGCACTTGTTGATCTTCTGATATGCAGATACCATCTCTTCGGATACCCCTTCGCCTGGCTTTATGACAGGAAGGGCCTTGAAGTTCTTTATGTAGCACTCCGGGTCATCATTGAAGATAACACCAGGATTGAGGAGGTTCTTCGGATCAAATAGGGCTTTTACCCTTTTCATGACTGAGAAGGCCTTTTCACCCCATTCGTACTTGACAAATGGTGCCATGTTTCGACCTGTTCCGTGCTCAGCCTTCAGTGAACCGTCATATTTCTCAACCACCATTTTGGCCACGTCCCTGATCATGGCTTCGTATCGCCTAACTTCTGTGTCAGAATCAAATGCCTGGTTGATGATAAAGTGGAAGTTACCCTCAAGAGCGTGTCCATAGATGCATGAGTCATCATATCCATGTTTATCAAGGAGTTCTGACAAGTCTGCTGTTGCTTCAGGGAGATTCTCGATATGGAAAGCAACATCCTCGATAAGACATGTTGTTCCCTGCTTCCTGAGTCCACCTACGGTTGGGAAGATACCGGAACGGATTGCCCAGTATTTGGCGTACTCCTTAGGGTCGTCTGTAAAGTTGATTGGAACAACCGTCTCGAATGATGACAGAGCGGCAAGGATCTCTTCGATATTTGCTTTCAGCTCCTCAGGAGTCTGAGCTTGAGTCTCAGTAAGAACTGAAGTAAGATCTGTTACACCCTGGCTTGCTGCTATCTCCAGAGTTGGGTCGCTTACCGAAGTCAGCGATCTCTTGTCCAGGAGCTCAGCTGCTGATACCTTTAGCTTTTTGATAGCTAAAACACCCTTTGCAGCACTCTGAATATCCTTAAAGTAGATCATTGCACTTGCCTTGAATGGAGCAACAGGAAGTGTCTTCATGGTTACTTCACTTAGGAACGCAAGAGTTCCTTCTGATCCAACAAGCAGGTGAGCCAGTATATCGAACGGATCCTGGAACTTGACAAAAGGATAGATGTTAAGACCTGTTACGTTCTTTATAGAGTACTTGTAGTTGATTCTGTCAAGAAGCTCTTTGTCGGATAGTATTTCATCACGGAGATCTTCGATTCCCTTGAGAAGCTCCGAGTGTGAAGAGGCAAAAGCCGCCTTGCTTTCTTTGTCCGCAGTGTCAAGTATTGTTCCATCCATGAAGACAATTCTGGCACTGGTCATCATACGGTCGCTGTTTGCCCATGTTCCGCAGCACATACCGGAAGCATTGTTCATGACAATACCTCCGACCATGCAGCTACCACTTGATGCAGGATCTGGTCCGAACTTATGCTTATATGGGGCTAGTATCTGGTTGACTCTGTTTCCGACAATACCAGGCTGGAGTGTGATGACTGCGCCATCCTCCTTGACGGAGTACTTCTCCCAATGCTTTCCTGCGACAATCAGGATGGAATCACTGACTGCCTGGCCCGAAAGGCTTGTGCCTGCAGCTCTGAAAGTGACAGGGAGATTGTTTCTGGAAGCTGCTTTCAGAATCTTCGACACTTCCAGTTCGTTGTCTGAACGGATGACAATCTGAGGGACCATACGGTAGAATCCGGCATCAGTTCCCCAAGCGAGTCTTTGAAGATCGTCTACGTATATTCTGTCTTTTGGCAGAAATCCTGACATCTCATTCAGGAATTCGGAGTATTCCTTTTTAACCATAATAAACTATCTGAATAGAGACTTGACAAGTGATGGGATATCACCAATCTTAATAACCTCAATCCCTTCGATTACTCTGTCGCAAGTTGCGTATGATGAGATGTATATCTTTTTGAATCCAAGTCTTGCTGCTTCAGAGATTCGTCTCTCGACCTGTCCAACCGGACGAATTTCTCCACTAAGACCAACTTCAGCTGCAAAACATACATCAGCAGGTATAGGGAAATCGAAATTGGATGATAACACAGCACATACGACAGCAAGGTCACAAGCCGGGTCACTTACTTTAAGACCTCCGGCCATATTCAGGAACACGTCCTTCTGGCTGAGCTTGAATCCGGCTCTCTTTTCAAGGACTGCAAGAAGCATGTTAAGTCTTCTTACATCAAATCCTGTAGTTGATCTCTGTGCGGTCGCATAGACAGCGGAGCTGACTAGAGCCTGGACTTCGAACATGAATGGTCTTGTTCCATCAAGCATGGATGCGATGGTTGTTCCGCTGAGTCCTTCTTCATGCATAGGAATCAGAAGCTCGGAAGGGTTGCTTACTTCCCTTAGACCTTTTCCTGTCATTTCGAAAACGGCAAGTTCAGCTGTTGATCCGAATCTGTTTTTGATGCTTCTGAGCATTCGGTAAGAACCTCTGTTCTCTCCTTCGAACTGAAGAACCACATCAACGATGTGCTCCAGTATCTTAGGTCCTGCGATATTTCCTTCCTTTGTGATGTGTCCGATTAGGATTACAGGGATGCCGGTCTCTTTTGCCAGACGAAGAAGCATTGCTGCGACTTCCTTAATTTGTGTTACAGAGCCGGGTGTTGACTCTACTGTCTCGGTGAACATTGTCTGCACAGAATCCACTACCATGAGCTCTGGCATAATCTCCTTTGCCTGCTCGATGATGTCCTCCATTCTGGTTTCACTGTAGATAAGACAGTTTGATGCATTTCCACCAAGTCTGTCAGCTCTCATCTTTACCTGACGGACGCTTTCCTCTCCGGTTACATACAGAGTCTTCAGCTCCGGACAACTAAGAGGAATCTGTAGAGACAAGGTGGATTTACCGATACCAGGTTCTCCTCCTATAAGAATAAGGGAACCTTTCACTATACCTCCTCCAAGGAGCCTGTCTACTTCTGATGAGTGAAGAGAGATTCTGGCTTCTTCGGTAGTATCAACCTCACTGAGGTATTTTGGTTTCTGGCTACTGCCAGGAACATTCATGCTGCGGCTTCCCTTAGGCTGCTTTCCTACAGCTACTGCCTCCTCCACCATTGTATTCCACTCTCCACATGCCGGGCATCTGCCCATCCATTTTGGGGATTCGTTCCCGCAAGATGAACAGAACCATACGGTCTTCTTCTTTACTGTAGTTGTTGCCATAATAGTTGATTTCTATAATATGCGAAGATACTAAATATTACCTTCCGAAATTCTTAGTGAATTCACATTTCTCAAGACCGTGAATCTGCCCGTTGTCTAAGTGAAACCTCAGTGCCATTCTGGGGACCTCTGTAGGGCCTTCCAATCCACAAGCACCTGGATTCATGATGAGCATTTTGTAGAATTTGTCTGTCATTACCTGAGGGATGTGTGAATGACCAAATACAAAGATGTCAGGGTGATAAGTGTCTATGAGCGTCTTTGCATAGGTATCATAAATGGGTTTCCCTGGATTGAATGCCCAGTAGGAACCTCTTTTAAGGCCGATATGGGTCATAAGTATTCGAATGCCTTCGCATTCAAAGATCTCGAATCTCTTGAATTCTTTTCGGATATCTTGTCCGTCAATATTCCCCCATACCCCGACAAGGGGCTTGAAAGCCCGAATCTCTTCTATGAGCTCCAGGCTTCCAAAATCCCCCGCATGCCAGATCTGGTCAACGGGGGATAGGAAATCTTTCACATCCTGGCAGAATTTGCCATGGGTGTCGGATATTAGTCCGATATACATCTCTTAACTTAAAGTCTGATGATAATCTTCTTCTTATAAAGAGCCCAGAGGCAGCAGAAGATTACGAATGCGAAAATGAGTGCATATGCAAGAGATGTGTACTCGTTTGCTCCGAAGTACTTCGATGTTGAGAATCCGAAGAATACATAACTCTTTGCTATCACACCAGACAGGATAAATGCCATAAGTGCGTTCAAACCCATAGCCTGGAACGGAACAAACGGCTTTGTGATTCCCTTGACATCCAGCACATAGGTCAGGAATGCAAGTGCGATCATCGCCCATCCTCCAGCATATAGGACATATGAAGCTGACCATAGAGGCTTGCATATAGGGATCCATATGCTCATTATTTCACCAAGTCCAAGGCAGATTGCACCATAGACAAATGTTCTGCACGATAGACCAATAGGAGAGTCTTCTGTTTTGCCGCTTTGCTCGAATCTTCTACCAGATCTGATGATCATAGAACCGATAAGGAAACCTAGGAGACATGTGCAAGATCCAGGCAATGCACCTAAAGGTCCCTCTGGGTCAAAGTCAGCAGTCCTGTTGACAGCCTTGTCTGTTGTATATGTTCCGGCTGCGATCTCCTGTGCTTTAGCCCATTCAAAGTCATAGCTATATCCGTGATATACATGGTTTGGACCAACGAGAGCCACATCAACCTTTCTGGAGACAGTTCCTTCAAGTGTGAATGGACCAGGTTCAGTACCAAACGCTACGAGGATACCGGTATACAGCACAAAGATAGAGCATATAGCTCCGATGATCTTTGCTGGTTTTCGAAGCCAGAGAGCGATTGTTCCTCCAAGGAAATATGCAAGAGCTATTCTTTGAAGAACACCGAAGATTCTTCTGTGGCCAAGCCAGTACATGTAGTTCTGGCCGAATGACCAGCTGGAGTCATGAACCGAAGTTGGGAAGAAAGGATAGCAGTTAAGTAGAAATCCTGCAAGGAATATCAGTACGGATCTCTTCAGAAGCTTAAGGAAAGCGTCTTTACTGAAACTGTCAAACTTTGAGTATGAGAATGCCATAGCGCATCCAGCACAGAATACAAAGAATGGGTAAACAAGGTCAGTAGGAGTGCATCCTACCCAGCCTGCATGTTCCAGAGGAGGGAATATCTTACCCCATGAGCCTGGATTGTTAACGATGCACATGAAGGTGACAGTGATACCTCTGAGAACGTCTAATGATAAATAACGCTTCTTCATAATATAGGGGATTTCTAATATCGGATAATGTTAATCTCTCCACCGAGGCCAATTTTCATGATCTGGGAAGATAGACCTGTTGCTCCCTTTTCAAGATAAGGGTCAACTATATAGTCAACTGCAGATTTGATTTCCTCGGAGATGTCAGCGAAAGTCTTAGGGGTTTCTTCTCCTGAGATGTTAGCCGATGTGGATACAATTGGCTTTGCAAGCTTTGAACAGATGTCCTTGCAGAAGTCCATCATTGGTATTCTGATGCCGACAGAACCATCCTCAGCAACGGTATTGTATGCTAGAAGGTGCCTGTCGCAGGTTGGCTTCTGACCTTCAGCTGGAGCAGTTGAGCAGATCGCACCAGGGTAGATGATGGTCATTGGCTTGTCATTGACCTCAACAAGGTCAATTGCTATGTCTGGAATCTGCTTGATGTATCTTGCGACCATATCAAGGTCAGCGGCAAGAAGAACAAGAGACTTGCTGTCAGATCGTTTTTTGATCTCATATATTTTTGCAACAGCTTCAGGATTTGTGGCATCACAGCCCAGACCCCACACAGTGTCTGTCGGGTAGAGGATGACGCCGCCTTCTCTTAAAACTTTGAGAGCTTCGCTCAAAGTTTCAGCAATCGGTTTTCTCATTTCAGTAATCGATTATCGTTATAAATCACACGGCACAGGCTGCTCTTTTTCAAGGTGATTTTACATCCGGCCCTGCCTTTAGCAAAATTACTGTTTTTTTCCGTATCTCAGTATCATAATTAGCAATCCTTTTAGGCATGATGGCCTTATTCTAGAGAACGCCACTTCTCCTACATAAGAATAAAGTCCAAACCATCCGGAAAAATGATTTGGACTTGTATGCTATCATGTGAGATAATTCTATCTAAAAGGATCTCTATTATCTACAGCTCTTTCGTTGACCTTGACATATCTCTCTCCTGTCTGGGCCTTGACTGCGTCAATGAAAACAGGTGAGTATGCAGGAGAAGATCTTCTTCCACGGACAACTGCTCCATTCTCACTTGGCTGCATGATCTGGTCATTGTGCTTTACGATAAGGAGCTTGGCTAGCTTGTCCCAACGCTTCATCATCATGTCAGTATAAGAGTCTGTCTTCTTTGTGAGATACTCAACAAGCTGGGTCGGTGTCATTTCTTTGGCACGTGCTTCGACTTCCTTCTGGTCCTCTGCGTAGTAATCTTCGAGCGCCTTCTGGTCATCTCTAAGGTCTCCGATCATGGCACTGTATCTAGGATAGACCATATTTGCCACGAAGTTGTTCATCCAGAATGCGCTTTCTGTCGAGAATTCTGTCATGCTGGTGTTCTCGCTTCTGAATGGTTCTGGAATACGGTTGATGCCACAGTATGCAGGAACATATGCAACCATTGTTGCATCATCCATGTTGAAGTATGTAACGCCGCCAACAGCATTTGGAAGCCATGAACGCATCTGGCAGACCATTGTCATGCCGCTTTGCTGACAGCCGATAGGTCTTTCACGGAACATATCGGTACCGTCACTGCTCTGGAAAGTCACCGGCTGGTTGCGGTATGGGGAAGCCCACGGACCTGCACTTACATCTGCAGTCATATCAAGGGATGTGCCCTCATAATGATCACGCATATCGTTCATAAGGTCTCTTACTGAAAGAGGTGCATCTGGCTTTATCCAAAGAGGAAGAGCGTCACATACATCGAACTGTCCGTTGATATATGGGAGATACTTGTCCATCTCTTCTGCACTATAATGGTGACGGAAGAAGCTCCAGACTCTGGCATCGCAAGCTCTGACACTCTTGAAATCGATCGGACAATATGCTTCTCTCCAGCTGAAATCCTTGTCCTCTCCACTGAAATAACCTTTCTCACGAGCGAATGTGATACACTCCGCACTGTACATACAGTCATCTCCGACTACAAAGAATCCGAGTTTCTTGTCCATCTTCTTAGTTGTTGGGAACTGACGGATACGGCTGATGTTTGCCCAAGCTGTGATACAGTCATCAGGAAGTCTAAGGGCTACCCAAACGGCACCCTTGTTTCCTGGACCCTTGCCGATTATCTCCATAATCCATGCTTCGTCCTTGTCGCAGATAGTGAGGTTCTCTCCAGTTGAGCTGTATCCGAATTCCTGCACAAGTCCGTCAATGATGGCAATTGCATCACGTGCTGAAGTAGCTCTTTGAAGAGCGATATCCATGAGTGTGAAATAGTCAAAGTATCCTTCACGGTTGACAAGTTCCTCTCTTCCGTCCCATGTTGTCTCAACAATGGTGACCTGGTTTTCGTTCATCAGACCAACAACACCATATGTGTAGTCTGCCTGAGGGATGAGCCTGTTACCTCTAAGGGCAAGCATTTCTCCTGCGGAGTGGCGTCCGGCAGGGGAGTAGGAAAGCGGAGATGCAAATCCGAATCCGTCACAATTGTATGTGCACATGACGCTTCCGTCAGCTGAGGCTTTCTTACCTACTATAAGGTTTGTGCAGGCAAATGCTGCGACAGAAAAGAATGCAGCCGCAACAGTAAGAACCAATTTCTTCATGATATGATTTTTGTTTGATTGTTTTTGTGATCGTAAGCTACTTGCTTCCAAGGAATCAGTTTTTTAGAAGCTGATTTCAGCGACAACAGGGTAGTGGTCAGAGAAGGTGACGTGTGGAGTCTTGTGACTTATCGCCTTGTAGTGATCCGGATAGAGAATGTAGTCTATTCTTATGAATGGCCACAACTCACGGAATGATGCTCCAAAGCCCTTTCCTGCCTCTACAAATGTATCATTTCTACCTTTGCTAAGTCTATGGTATGTGTAAGAAAGAGGAGTGTCGTTGAAATCTCCAAGTACGATAGATTCAACGGGACTGGCCTCAATGTCCGCCATCACTTCTTCAACCTGTTGAGGTCGTCTGGTAATGGAACTCTTCATCTTTTCTTCAGTCTCTCGAACAGCCTCTTCGTTATCATTACGGATGGCATCTGTTACACCTTTGATAGATACATTGTAACTCTCGAAATGACAATTGTAGACTCGTAGAGTAGTCCCTCCAATGGCGATGTCCGTTGAAAGTGCAAGATTTGCGCTCTTCTCGAAATCGAATTTGCCTTTTCCCTTGATAGGGAGCTTGCTGAGAGTTACATTGCCGTAAGAGTATTTCTTACCGACAAACATGTAGTACTCGGATTCGTATCCGGGGAAGTGACTCTTAAGATATGTCTTGAGGTTGGTTTTTGAAGGGATGTGGAATTCCTGAAGACAGATGATGTCTGCATTTGTCCTTTTCAGGAATGCCTCAACAGAATCCACACAGGCATCTTTATCAATATGCTTTCCTCCTGAGAATCTGCCTACATTATAGGATACGATTTTGACGCTTCCTTCTTCCGGAGCTGCCGTTTTTCCGAATTGGATATACCTACCCATCAGGAAGAATGCAGGAAGAAGTGCTATAAGGGGGATAAATGTTGCTTTGGATTTTCTACGGATACCCCAAAGGAGGAGAAGGAAATTAAGTCCTGCAGCAGGGATGAACAAAAGGCCAAAGAAGGTTAAGAACCAGGCCTTGGCAGGATTGGCTACGATCGAGAGGTAGCTCAGTGCCAGAAGTCCGGCTGCAATCAGCATCAGTGCGCGGGCAGTGATACCGAAGAACCCTTTTCTTTTCTTTTTAGTCTCTGCCA
>JAKSJT010000004.1 GCA_024402125.1 Bacteroidales bacterium | reverse complement strand
TCTCTACCTAACAAGCTATAGAATATTTACTCTCTCTTTGAATGAATGATTTCGGTGGATTTGCAATCACAAAATCTGCTTTCAATGTTGAATGACGATCATTAAGGAATGAGTCTGCATTATACTCGCCTAGATCTGCCTCAATTCCTCTGATGGCTAGATTCATCTGAGCCATCTTCCATGTTGTAGGATTGTATTCCTGTCCAAATACTGATATGTCGTTAATCTTACCCTGATGCCTCTCGATGAATTTTGCAGACTGAACGAACATGCCTCCAGAGCCGCAAGCTGGGTCAAAAACACGACCATGATATGGTTTGAGTACCTCAACAAGAGTTCGTACAATACATGAAGGTGTGTAGAATTCTCCTGCATTCTTTCCCTCAGCTGAGGCAAACATAGAAAGGCAATACTCATATGTCCTACCAAGGATATCCTTACTATCTCCATGTTCCTTCATATTGATGTTGGTAAAGAGATCCACTACATTGCCGAGTTTCTCTTTATCCAATTCTGGTCTAGCAAAGTTTTTTGGAAGAACACCCTTCAAACGCTGGTTCTCACTTTCAATTAGAACCATTGCATTGTCGATGACCTTTCCGATTTCTGGTGTATGTGCTGACTTTGCGATAATCTCCCAACGAGCCTGCTGAGGAACAAAGAAGATGTTTTCTGCAGTGTATTCATCTTTGTCCTCCTGCATATCATATCCTTCCTCCACTAGTTCCTGATACTTCTGTTCGAATCTATCCGAGATGTATTTAAGGAAGATCAGACCTAAAACCACATGCTTATACTCGGAAGCATCCATACTGCCTCTAAGAACATCTGCAGCGTTCCAAATCTGTTTCTCAAATCCAACGTCAGCTGTATTAATCTTTGCCATATCTATATTTCAATAAGTACTGGTTTGCTTAATCTATCAAATATAATGATTTTTCAGCCACATCGCCACAGTCGTAAAGGCATAGATTGGCAAAATATTTCCTGTAACATGCCATTGCACCAGTCTTTGGAGACACGCTATACTAAAAAATGGTTATACCGACTGACTAGCATGTGAGATATATGCCATTCAAGGTCTATTTCTTTGAATATGAGCCTGACTATGAAAGAACGGACATTTAGGTCTCTAAGGTTGTACTAACAATTGCCTGATCTCATTAATTGCGTCCCACACTTTCTCTGAACAAGAATATCCATTATGGACATTATACACCCACCTGCACAAGCTTTTCTCTTTTGCATCGCCTGTCCAGGTTGGCATGCGCCTATATTCTTCAACAAATGATCTCAAATCCTCTAGTCTTTCCTCCGGTGATTGTTTCTCAACCTTTGCTTCAACATATTCCTTTCCATATTGTTTTCCAGAAAGGCCCCAAAATCCATTTTCATATTGTACAAATCTATGCTGAACATCACTCTGCAGATTCGCTGTAATACTACGCTTATTTGTAGACGGGTATACTTCTTTAAGCAATGATTCAATATCATCTATCAAAAGAGGCTCGCCACTTGTGGACAAAATTGAATATACTTCGCCTCTTATTCCAAGGATATCTTGCCTATTCCAAGACTTCAGAGCGTATTTACCAGTCCTACCTAACGCTTCTATTTTATTTGAGTTCGCTAAATACCTATATATTCCCCGAACCATCAACTTGTCTTTAATACTCGGATTCTTCTTTTCAAGTTCACAATAAATTTCTGGTATACTTAACGGAGAACCATACTCTTCAAGAATCGATATTATATCTTCTTCTATAAATAGACGGGTAGTAGGAATCTGAAACGAGCCTGATTCATCTAGCTCAATACCCAACCCCTCAAAAAGTACATCTTTAAGAAATTGGAAAAGACGTTTATTTTGCGACAAATAATCTGGACTAAGAAATCTACAGAATTTTTGCACACTAACTTGGTCTCTCCCATACGTTCCTTTAACCTTCGCCTCCTTTAAAACATCAAACAACTTTTTTAGTTTATACAACCTGTTCAGACTTGCTGGGACTGCAATATATATGCTGCCACATTTCACAACATCACAAGAATATATTTGTTTTAACAAATATGAAAACCCGACAAAGCTTAGATCAACCAATTCATCCTTACATACTATCTGACAGTCTTGTGAGACATTTGAGACAAGGGCAAAATTTGAGTATTTATATCGTACCCAGTTTTTATCTTTAATAATATCTATAAAATCACTTCTACTAGTAAGTTTCGTAGTTAGTATTTGACGGACACGTTCCTTGGATAATGACAGTTCGCTCGCCACTGATTGAGTATTGCCAATTCCAGAAGAGTAGCAATACTTAAGAATGACCTTAAAATATGAACTCGAACCTGTAAGAAGGAACTGTTTAAGTATATAGAGCATCGGGTACGTTCGATGTTCTTCATAATAACTAACCACAAAATCAAGTGCATCTTCATTCAGATATGGATATTCCGTTCCTACAACCTTTGAAATAGCCATCATATCTGTAAACTCCTTAGCACTTTGCAGCAGCTCAACGGCTTTCTCTTTTACACGAAAAATATCATCGGCCGTCTTATTCATGGTTTTACCAGGGCACCAACCAATGAAATAATCTCTATCGCATTCTTTATATGACATCAAATCATACAATGAGGGAACCCTTTCCATAATAATTGTTCGTACCCTCGATGATACTTCTTGTATTAGAAGGCCAAAACTATATTCAATATATTCTTTAACAAAAGATGAATAACCATGTGAATAATCAATCACTACAACTCTATCATCTTGAATATGTTTTTCGTCCCAATCGGTATTACCAAGAACATTTTCAAATTCTCTTATTGTCTTGGCACCACAATTTTGCATATAGCGAAAACCTTCATTAGCCTTCTTATAATCTGAAAGATCTTGTATTGTCAACACATTATAATGTTCACAACAATTGAACGATCTTACAGAGATAAAACCGCCTTGATATAATTCCTTTATTGTAAGAAATGGAGAATGACTCATATTTATTTACTGTACATAACAAGTGTCACAGATTATCAACTCAAGCTTAATACAATCATAATGGATATAGCTTGAAATTCAGAGATAAGGCTTTTCAGCAACAAAATCAAGAATCTATTCATAAAAGACTTGCCTCTTAACTTCAACTCTTATCTTTTTAAACCAAACCTTTATTTCGTTAACATTAAGATATCGTTCCACATCACTCTTTCCAACTAAGCCAAGATACTCTAAATAATCATCATAGGCCTGCTGATTAGCTGCAACTTCCTGCTTGTATTTGTCCGTGTTACCGTAGTCTTCGATATCGCCTGCAAATTCAATAATGAGAACAACCGCCTTATCCTTACCTCTTAATTCTGCTTCTAAGACAGTACCAACAGTCGCCGAAATGAGTTGATACATAAGATGGCTAACTTCTGACTCGTCCGGAGTAGGCTTTCTTGTTATCATTTTCAGGGAATTAATAATTCGATCCCTCATGTTCTTCCCTTTATCTTTGTTTGACATTGCTTCTTTCAGCGTTTCGCGTACGGACTTGTCGAACGACTCTGATACCTTAGCTTCTATTCCTACAATAATTGAATCAGAAACGAGCAAACCATCATGGTGCCTTCCACTACCTTTGCCAAGTAACTGCTGCGGAAATTCAGTCACATGTTCTGGAATACAATAACATGATTTATCTTTTATCCCTATAGCTTTTAGATATGCTTCAATCTGTTTTGGAAGTTTACCATTCGAACTTGTCATATATCTAGCAAATTCCATAGCACTTCTTCCTTCTTTCCACTGTTTTTCTCCACCTTCTGGTTCAGCATATCTAAACCAAGAGTTTAGATCATTAATGCTGTTCTCTTTAGTAATCTTAAGATTCATATCATTATTGAATTGGTGGCCCATAGATATAACGGCTTTCTTGCTTGAATTTTCAAATGTACTGCATTTTCTCTTTATCCAAGGCAAAAAACACTTGTTATTTCTCTTCCACTTTGAACGTGTCCAATCCGGTACTATTCATTAACAAAGGGAAACAACCAGCAACAGCCCATTACAGATAATACAATCATTTATGTCTAATCAGGCTAAAAGTTACTAAAGTATGTGTATATTTGAATACTGCCCCACAAAGTGAAGCGTTGACTTTTGTCATATAAACTTTTTAACTCACTAGATTATGAAAAGACTAATAACCATTCTCTTTTTAGTATTCATCTCACTGAACCTCTCTGCTCAAATCCAAAGAACTTTTCTCGGATGCACAATCGGCGAGCCTATTCAATCTGTAAAGGATAAGCTCGAAAAACAGGGATTCAAAATTAATAATCAAAGCAGTATTGGACAATTTCACATAAGGAATGCTCAGTTCGGTGGAGAATATTGGTGGTATGTCACATTCTCGATCTCAGGTGAGAAACTTGGATATGTTGAGTTCAAACTACACCAGGAGGATGGCGAGTTCAAAAGACTCAATGATAAGCTTATGACTAAGTACAAAGACTACTACCGAAGTAACGAGTCCACTGAGGGTGAAGATATTTCGAGTTTTTATAAAGTAAAGAAGGTGTATTTCGATGGAATGACAGAATGCATAGTGACTTTGGAGAACAACACCCTTACCATGAAATACTATCCTAAGCAGTCAGAATCAACAGCATTCAATGAACTATAGAAAAATGTTAACAACAATGAAAAGACTCATATTTATCGGACTTCTTTTAGTCTGTTCATTTATATCACTCAAGCTCAGGACTTTATCATAATGAAGGACAACACTACAATCCCAAGCGTCATAAAAGAGATCGGTGAGGACTATGTTGTGTACAAAACTTTCGACAACCAGGAGGGACCTGACTATAGAATTTCACTCTCTAAGATACAGAAGATCAAGTATTCTAACGGCAAAGAAGAATCTTTCACAACAGCTTTCACAAACACTCTTGCAGGAGTTATGACGAAAAAAGGTGATTACTTAAGGCTGGATGGAAGGAAACTCCTTGATGATGAAGTTGAAAGCATTATAGGTTCTGACATATACAATGCAACTTATATTGGAGCAAGAAAGCAGATCAAGACAGCAAACACTCTTCTCATCACAGGAGCAGCTAGTGCATTAAGTGGTCTTGTACTCTATGTTTATGCAGATAACAAATGGTATGACGCATTGTATTCTGATGGAAATACAGACATGTTTGAGGCTCTGTGTGGTGTAGGTTCAGCAATATTAATCGCCGGTTGTTTCTGTTTGGATGCATGTATTCCTATCAGCATAATCGGTTCTTCTCGAATGAAATGGATTGCTTCAGACTACAACCAAAGAGCAGCTAGTCAAGCAAATCTAAATGTTGGTCTCCAGAAACACGGAATCGGACTAGCATTGAACTTCTAACTACTATTATTCATAAGAACTTCATCTAAAATATGGCTGAAAATATCTTCAAAGTGTATCCTGACGGTATTTGGTATAATGATACGGACCAAAAACGATACAATCATATATGCAAAAAACTAGAGGCCTTTGTTTCTGAAGAAGATGATTATAATGATTTGAACTGGCATCTAAAAAATGCTGTTATAGGGAAAATCTATATCTCTCAAAATGTAAAGGATCTTGGAGACGAGGCATGGATAATAAAACCATCAAGTTCGGATAGATTACATGAAATCTTAACTGAGATAGATACAAATGGATGTGCAGACTGGCATTACATTGACCTGAAGAAATGGCTAAATGGGAGGGCCGTGAGATTTGAGCATGTAATTCCATGCAAGGTTTATATCCAAAAGATGATTGAGTTATTTAAAGCCAAACAATTCACATTGAATGAGTTCAAGAAATTAAGAGAAAAACTGAATATCTGCATTGTGACTCTAGATGAAGACCAATCTCTTGATAGACAGTTTAGATATTCCATGCCTAAAGGATGGGATTGGGATACAGGAGATCCCTGGGCGAGATATAATTCAGTAGCCTCCCCAATTATAATATACAAGCAAAATAACCCATAGTCTCTATCTTACAGATCTCGGTATAGTATATCTAATAACCGATAATTCCGCCCACTATTATTTTCCGACCGGGCAAAATGTTGTCCTGTCTTCTTTATGCCTTTTCCTGTTTATTAAGAAAGTTTCTGTCCAATAAAGAGAACAGCACCTGTTGATACTTCCTTGATACTGAAGATAAATGGTCTATCTACGATAAACTCTATTTTTTCCTTTGCAGGTGGTCCAGCTGTAGCCAATTCATTACCAATGACAGTCACTGCAGCTGCCTCTGTTCCCTTTATGTTTACATCAATGTATGTCTTCTGTTTGATAAGACTGACATAAGTGGATTCATCACAAACTCCGCTTAGATCACAAAGGAACGGAACAAATGCATCTGTCATACCTAGAGACTTGAAAGTATCAATTAGACTAGTCTCATATTCAAACTTGAATTCTGGAACTTTAAGAAAAGCTTCAACTTCTCTTGACTTCTTGTCAAGAGAAGCTATCTCTGATTTGTCCAGTTTTTGAACAGCTTCCTTGAAAGCCTCTGCTCCTTCTTTTACAGGGAGGTAGATATCCATTACAAATGTGCCATTGCCATATGGTACACTTAGTTTCCTGAAAGTATCATCGCTGCTATATTCGTACCGGTTCCCCTCAGAAGTCATCATGCTGACATTAACCTTGTTCGAAGAGATTGTGGTGAATTTGCCCTTTTCTGTCTTATCAAACTTTATCTGCCATGATGACTTGAAATAAAGGGCGTTTGCAATAAGGAAGGCTGTATTTGGATCAATTTCATCTAGTATCTTTGGGATGCATCCGTGTGTCTTGTCATCACACCATGCATTGAGGTCCTTCACTATACGAGGAGAGTCATTAGTGAAATCCACAGTAAAGATATCGGATGCAAAATCCTTCCTTGCGGTGCTCTTGAATGAGTCCTTCACATGTATCTTCTTGTCAAGCCAAAGAGCATTGGCCACCTCCAGAAGAGTCTTTGAATCAGCTTTTGCAAAGCTGTCTGAAAGTCTGGAGTAGTATCCGATCATCTCGGTTTTCTCCATTCCACCAAAGCCAAGCATATTTCCGATCTGGTCAGATGTGTTACCCTCTGCTCCTGCCCATAGTAGAGAAAGAGCTAAAGATGCACTGTATGGTGAAACGAAGACATTCTGCTCAGAGTCCTTTGAACTGATACTCCTGAACATATCATATCCGAACCCGTTTATGTTGCTCGTAATCTCCTGTTGTGATTTTGTCAAAATCAAAGGAATGAAACGATCACTTCCATTAGGGTTGATGATATCATTGTTTTCAGGGGTATCCTTACCACATGAAGACAGTGCAGCTAGAGCTGCTAAAACAAGAATGGATATTTTTCTAAGTGTCATCTCAAAATGAATTATGAAGGTTCTCATATATAACGCAAAAGTAGCTAAAATACTGCTCAATCTCTATAACAAAGATTCATCTTTCACCATCTCTTTTAAATAATTCTTAGTAGATTAGCATTGTTATTATAGCTAACTCAATATTATCGACTAACATATGGAATACAAGGGATACTCTGGAACAATGCATCAGGATAAGAATGGTCACTACCATGGTAGAATAACTGGCCATAGTGATCTTACATATTCAGGTGCTACTATTGAAAGCTTCGAGAGAGCTTTTCGATCAACTGTCAATGACCTAATTAAAAGCAAAAGAAGAAAGAAAACCATCTTCTTTTCTATACTTGGAGTATTGGTTGCATTTGTTTTTCTTCTTATTGCCACATGTCCTAATGAGCAGGCTCATAAGGACAGAATCAGCACAGTTGTAAAACAAGGTGTTGGTCTTTCAGTGAATGGAACTGATGACAGCATGAAAGGATTAGGTGCATTCGTGCAGCTGCTAGGTGGTGGTATTGCAGAATATGCCTTTGACCAGATGCTGGAAGTCAACAATTACTTCATCTTCAGTGTCGGTACTGTCACAATGGATGGTGAAACAAAGCCAATGACAATTGGTGTGCTTGGACATGTATTCACAACTATCAGCAAGGAAGAAGTTGCTGAGTTCCTGAAATAGTGAATGAAATAGATCCCAGTTATATACAAGTCATGAAAAGAGTTCGGTAATTCCGGACTCTTTGTTTTATATGTATGTTGTGTTTATATCTATTGTTCATTATCAGAAATAATCTCACATGTCTATCGTATAGATTGTAATCGAACCAATCAATTTTTTACTGACGTTATTAAAGACAATACAATACTTAAAATATTATGACAAAAGAAGAATTCGCACAGAACTATGCTAATGAGAATGTAGCCAATCTTACATCTGCAATTATGGAAGCTTATCTCGAAGGTTATAAGCAGGGTGAACTTAAGGCTGCTTCAACAATCGATATTGATGGAGTGACATATTATGATCTTGGACTTGAAAGTGGCACTCTATGGTCTAAACCAATCATTAATAATAACCGCAGTTCTACCAGACCTTTAACAATGCTTCCATATATGGAGGCAAATAAGTTAAACATCCCAACAATAGAGCAGTTAAACGAACTTATTAACTTCTGCATGATAAAGAAAAGAGCTACCAATATCCTTCCAAAATCAGTAGAGATCATTGGGGTAAGTGGTCAAAGAATCACGATTGCTTATGACAATTATCTATCAGGAGGCAACACAATCCACTATATTGGAGAAAATATTCCTGAAGGTCATAACTATTTCTGGATAAAGGATTCTCTAGAAGGATGTAAAGCTTTGGTAGGAGTCATCAGTTCATCTGAATGGATGGGAACAGATACGCACTTCGCTGGATATAGTCTCCCTGTTATCCTGGTTAAAAGCAAGAATGAGATTTAGTGGTTCAAAAAAACGACATCGTTAACACATGATAACAAGAACCGATATTATCACATCTTTTGGTATTATGTTTAGATTTGTTATTTTTGAATTACACTTCATAGAAAATGACAGGTTAGTTCCAGTTCTAAAATGAGTAGTCATACAATATGGGTGGATCAAAAAACTTATATTGCAATATATTTGATTAAAACCATATGTCAATTGATTACCTTAAAAGAATTATTTCAAAGGAGAAATCCATTCTGAACCGTATCGTCATCTGTTCTATTTTTTTTATTGCTATCTTACTGCTTATATTTCTAGGGTATAAAAGGCAGGATACTACAACTCTACCTCAAGATCTAGATGAGCTGTATGAATACTATTCAGAGTTACTCTCAAAAGATGGGGATCAATCAGCAATCGCTAACATCAAACAAGAATACACCAATAGATGTGTCAGTAAAGGCTTAGAATGTATTTCAGAGCAATACCAGAAACATAAAGATGACAACCTTCTATCTATCATTGTGGAAACTTATGTGCTCCCTGGGATTGATCATATGTCATTTGACGATGAATATGCTATAGCCAAGTACTATTTAGATAGTCCTTACCAGTCTCGGATACTCGAAACATTGAGGAATAATGCTATACAATCTGGTCCTCTAGAAATTTCTAATTACTATTATTTGGGATTTGATAAAGATTTTGATACAATAGCCGAATACAACGTCATGGAAGTTTTATCTTCTTTACCGATAAAGGACGTAAAACTTCTTCTGCCATATTACAAGGGAACAGATTTTCAGAATGAAATAGAAAGTGAATATCTTTCAATGATTCAGTCTCAGTTCAATGATTTGGTAGCCAAATTCGTAGCTACAGTTCAGGAAGAGACCGTCCAAGATTCATCCATTAGACAAGATTTGTCCAATGTGTATAACTCTCTTTATGGTAATTTCTTTAAAAAAATAAAAAATACCGTTCTAAAGAAAGACGAAACCCTAAGTGATGATTTCACGAAGATTTGGAATAAAGAATTCAAAGCGAATAAATATAAGAGGCAATTCTCCGAATCTATTGACCGAAATTTGGCCTTATATAAAATCTCTTGCGATAGTATCTTATCAGATTTAGGATATAGCGGGAACTATCTAATTCCAAAATCGAAAGATGTGATTCTGACTATATCTCCGAGTGATAGTTTGAGAAAGGCTATGAATACGAAGGCATTTATATCTGTCGCAAAAAGTATTGGTTTGACAGCTGTAGATTTATCCACTATATCAGTGACAGGTTGGTTAAATGCTTTGTTAATTGCCGGTGAAATGACAGCAGACATTGCAATCGAGCAAACAGTGCTGAAGGGAACTGAAGAATTGTTTATTCGCAGCCAAACAGAATTGATTTATGAGCAAATTGAGAATATGATTGATAATGTAAGAGATCAATTAATAGATGAAAATGTTAAAGTTCTAAACAATATACTATTATGAAAAGACTAGTATTCATATGTATCTTAATTCTGTCAGTAACATCTTGTTCTAAGATTAAAAGTGAGGGAATTAAATCAGCAACTACATTTCTTTCGAAGAAATCGATAAAGAAGGGCGCAATTAAGTCTGAACTTAAGATTTCCCAAAATAAAATTGGGAAAACGATAGTTAAAGAGTTATCTGACAAACAGGCTGCTAAAACCGTCTTACAACTTCAGCAGCAATATGGAAGACTTCAACTTTCAAAAGAAACAATCCAGAATTTATATAAGTGGGGAGCATCTAATAATCTTACCGAGAAAGAGTTAATGGATGTCTTAGATGAATTTAGTAACCATTTTTCTCAAAATATGATGGCTGAATATAGAACCATCAAGAATGCTAGTCAAACTAGAGCTTTGACTAGAGTAGAGAGAATGAGGTTAGAAGAACTAGAGAAATCCATTGTTGGTAAAGATACAAGATTGTCAGCTCTTGAAATCGATAAGCAAATAGATATTCTAGGTTCAATCGAATATCCTTCTTCCGAAATTGTTACTCCAAAACGCTTTGCGCATGTAGCTGTAAGACATATGCAGAATAGTACTAAGGAGTCTGTATTTAATGAGAGTTTTAGGAAAAGGGTATTTCCTGAAATAGAGTCTATTTGGGGAGACGTAAATGCTAAAAGCGCTATCCAAAGTAGCACAGGAAGAGTAGTCAAAACAAGACACTATGATTTACCTATAGGGACAAGTAATCAAGATAATCAATTATACGACTTAGTGGTTGTGTATGAAAAAGATGGAAAACTCGTCACTTCTTTCCCGGTTGATAAACAGTATCTAGAAAAACAAGGCTTTACGAACTAATATTGAAAAGCACACGAAAATCTCATTTAGTTCTGGCATAGGGATTCTCAAGAGGGAGATAAAGGATTGATACATGAATTGGAAATGAAGAGATATAGTATTTCAATCCCGAAGAACGGGAATAATGCATATCTTTATCAAAACTCCACAATAGCATGAGTCAAAGGCCACCATCATTAACTCCTTACGGATGTCCTGACTACATAGAGAATAACGGACTTCGTTTCAAGGCAAGCGAGTATGGATACCCTTTCTTTATGTATAAGGGTATCGTATACATTGTACCTATTCACTCCGGTCACAGGAAATACGCCCCTACGTTGGCTGCTCAGCTTGGGGTTGACGCATCCGAGCTAACAGAAGATGTTAGGCATAGACATACAACAGGACGCATCTACCCACAAATGGAAGCATTTGGTGGGTAGACTATAATAACAGTATGGTGCGACAATGAGAAGAGCATTGAGACTCTCCGAGCAATTGGAGATACGGTTGTGTCCCACTATTCCATTAATTGGGACGATCTCCTATTCGTTAACAGAAAAGGGATTCTGACAATTCCGGACACCTCTAAGTAAACCCGACTACACGATTTAAGGCTGGCCTCAAGTATCACAAAGACACTCTCTGGTCAGCCTCTTACTTCAATCTATTCTAGCAAATATGACGGGAACATTAGTCCCAATCATCATAAGTCAATGTCAGGTTGTGTTCCTTTCTTATTGCATTCTGCTCCGAGAAATCCCTTAGGGGAACCAGTCCTGCTGTTCTTTGTCTTTCCTGGATTCCAGCAACTTGCTCAGTAACATCGCCTACCATGCCCTTCAGGACAGACATTCCAGTTACAGCCTCAGTACTGAGGGTATCACGTTCTACCTTACCGAACACCTTGTCAATTGCTTTGGTAACCATGTTCTCAGCCTTTGCCTCAACTCTAGTAGTTACCGAATTGACAACCGCTGTGCCTGCTCCATTTGTAACAGCTTTCATAAGCTGGCTTCCAAGCATAGTTCCAAGCTGCGCATGTGCTGGAACAATATAAAGAATGATCGATAGTACGATTACAAAGATCTTTTTCATATAGCGTTTAGTTTAATTATCTATTTCTTGCCCTTAGGGCTCGCCTCTTCATATGTTACAAGTTCCATTCTACGGACAAGTCTTCCACCCATCATTGTCTCTGACTTGACTATACCAACGCCTCGGCAGTACCAAGACTTGGTAGTTGTAGTCAGTGCCATACCAATCATATTGGTTGCGACCGTCTGCCTAAGAACATAGCATCTGAATGATCCGGCAGAGGTTTCAACCTCCTCCCTACCGATGATCTCATTTTCTGTGAGGGTAGCAACCGTCGATATTCCTCCTAGATCTATTCTAATCTCTCCTATAGGGAGCTGGTATCCAACTGTCACCTTGCTTGGAAGAAGCAAGGCTTCTCTATTTTCGATAACGTCAATTGTTCCTTCCGAATTCATCGGATAAGCGTGAACACTGGCGTCTCTGACCTCACTTACTGTAACAAAAACTTCGTCTCCTGCCTTTTTCTGACCCGGCTTTTTGATAACGGAGTTTTCTACTCGAATATCGTAGCTGCCTCCACTTAGATCACTGACATCTTTAATGACCTGGCGAGTGTAATTCTCCAGCTGATCCGAATCATTATAATTGGCATACTCAAGTGTTGTGCCCTTGGTAACACAGGTATATGGAATTTGTGCCTGTAAAGAAAACGAACATATGAGTAGACCCGCAAGTGATAATGAAAGGAGTTTTGTGATTTTCATAGTTGATTAAATTTCGTTTTACAATTACAAAATTATAAATGAGGTCATAGAATGCTTTATCAAATTGCAACTATGGGTGTCACAAATTGATAAAAAAGCATAAAATAGTCTAGTATACAAATGTATTCCAGGAGTTTCTGTTCTCCTGATTAATCAAATAATTGCTTGACAGACTCCAATATCTTAGAACAGATAATGCACTGATACCCTTGGATAATAGCAGGTAGATATACCAGCACCATACATTCCAAGATGGCCCGAGTCACTCTCAGGGTGAACTCTTTCCGATCTATGAAGACCGACGACAGGACGAAGGTCCAGAGACACCTTCAGTGGGAATTCGAAAGCGAAGGATATACCTGCCTGGACTGCAACTCCGAGCATAGGGCCGTAACCCCATCGGTCATGAACAGTGTATCGTGTTCCATAATATGGATCCCTGTGTGTGAATGTTGACAAAGACATGTCATATACATATCCGGCAGACACACCTGCTCCTGCATACACGCTCCAATCTCCATAGCTTGTGAACGAAGGTTTCCAGACGTTCATATTAAGAAGAGCGTCTGCCTTGAAACCGGATTCTCCACGATAGTTGTTAAGTCCGGCATTTGCCTCAAAGAAGAAATTCGATGAAAGGTCACTCTGGAAACTAACCTCGAAAGTATTTGCTCCTGATCGGATTCCGATTGCCCGTGTCTGAGCATTTGCACTGAATGACAGAATACATACTAGAGCAAGAAGGATAATGTTTCTTTTCATAATTATCGGCTATTAAATGTTTCTAATGATTATTTTATTTTGCCAGCTTATACAGGGACAGCTTAAACAGAGATGCCCGTAATACATAATTCTCATACGGTATGTAATTGAAGTATCCGTCAAATCCTGACCAGCAAAGGGTATTCTGATTATATCCCTGGATCTGAACGCACTTGTTTGTGGCATCAAAACTGATCTGGTGAGGGTATGCAGTATCCGTGCTTGACTGGAAACCATATCCCTCTTCCTCCGGACTTCCTATATATAGGCCATTCTGTGTCCGGATTGTATACCCTCCGTTAGGAAGTTTCTCAATTGTGAAGGACATCTTGTCTATATCCTCAGTACGTTTGATCATACCATCATTGACTGTGATATCCACATAGTTAAAGTAGTTTGATGTGTGAGGATCAGGATTCTTTCCATCCAGGCACATAGGTGAATAAAGGCTGTTAGCTATTATGTACTGTCCTTCCCAGCTATCAAGTTCCTTTTCAACACGTACGTAGTTTCCGGACTTGTCCTTGTCATCATCACCACCTGGAGGAAGAATACCTGGACCTGCTCCCGGGCCATCTTCCAAGTCTCCGCCGTAATCATCCGGGTCTTCTCCATGGTTATGGTCTTCATCTCCATATTCGATAATCTCAAATGACTTAAGAGTGAGGTAATGCTTACCGAATCCCTCCAAAGTACCCTCGTAAATACGCATCGGAATGTTGTTGTAGTATACAACGTCGATTCTGTCATAGTCTTCACCAATATAAGGGCCCAAGGCATGAACGCATTCGACATCGTGCATTGTCTCTTTGCTGAAGGTGTATCCATATTGTGCTATCTCCTCATTCTGTTCATACCTCCACTGATCGAGCATATCAAGAGAGTTTGGAGCATCCATGAGCATCAGACCTGCCGCATACTTGTAGTAATAGTTAGTGTTGAAAGAATCCCAACCGACATCCATAAGTTCTTCGTAGGAGTCATCAACATACCAGTTCCAGATGGTTTCAGGCAAGGTCTTGGACAGAAAGCCTTTCTCCTTGATCTCACGGCCATAGTCGTCAACCTCAAGGGTGATTTCACCATTAAGGAGATTGCTTCCATAGGTTGCCTTGAACTTCTTGAACTTGTTGGTAGGTCTCACCTTAATGGAATTGATGGTCTCACCGTCTCCATCGACGTTGCTGACCTCAAAATAGTAGTCATACAGCATTGGACCTGGAACTTCGAGATCTGCTACTACTACACCCAGGTCGTCCGCTTTAATATACTCTTCCTTGTGAGAAACTCGTCCGTCCTTTTTGACAGTGGTTCCTTTTGTTCCTGGACGCATATTGGAGAAGGTCTCAACCTTTACAAGACCTTTTGCGTTCGGATCTTTGGAATCATCCAGAGTGTTGTTCTCTCCATATGATGTGAACTCGTCCTGGTCCTTCTGCTTATATCCCAATATTAGGCGCTTTCCCTTACCGGTACTCTCATCCTTTTTTTCTTCTACCACCTTAGGATATTCCAGCAATCTTTTCTTTAAGATATCGATGGTCTTACATTTAGCCAATTGGTTGAACTGTTCCTCGAAAATAGGCATATGTTCAACCAGAGACGCATCCAGTTTTAAACCGACATCCACTGATGTATTGAATGAGATATCCTTTTCTTCAGATGCATATTTTGCACCTACATGTGTATTGAAATAAGGCTGTGGCTCAAACATGAGACCGAAGACAGAAGACAACCTCCTACTCATTCCAGGAATCACGATAACCTGAGGATCGAAGGCTACTTCAACATCCAGTCCAAGTTCTGCAGTTATGTTTCTATCCTCCTTTACTTTTCTTATAGGCTTAAAATCATAATAAGGGGTTACTCCAATACCATCCTCCCATTTGGCTCCGAAGTAAACATCAAAACCATTTTCCATTGATAAGCCATAACCGGAGAGTTCGCCTTTGAACTGAGAATTGATTTTGAAACATCCAGTTACATCAACATATGTTGGTATTTCAATAGGGACTCCACCGATAGGTATTGGAACGTTAATTGTCTTAGTAAATAGAGTCCAATTTTTCATAGGCACCGTAAATTCAAGCGCTGTTCCGGAGTTTAATTCAAAATGCATGTCAAAGTCATCTTCAATGGCAAAATGACCCTGCATCAGTGCCTTGATTTCCAAGACTTCAGCCTTAACCAGTTCTGTTTTCCAATTGTCCTTGGTAACGGGTCGGTCAAAATAAACTTCAACCAATGGAGCAGCCCAAAATTCCGTTTGATGCTCAAGCTTCAATCCTGGAATATGACTACCTATCAGGCTATAAGTATCCTGGAATTTGACAAATTCTGAAGGATTAACAATAGCTTTTGTCTCTGCATCCTCAAAGTATTCTTTACAGATATATGTGAAATCTCCCTGCTCTTCAGGGAATAGAGACGGATCACTGGTAATGATCATACGCTGATTGAAGAACAGCTCACCCAGTTCTGCTCCCCTGAATTTAATTGCGACTTCGTTTCCGTTTGCATTAGCTTCTTCAATATAGCATAGTTCAGGATAGACCTGATCCAGATACAACGAGATCAATGCTCCTTTATAGAGTCTAGGCACATTACCCTTGAATCGAAGAGTCGCAGTAAGAGCATCCGGATTGAAACTCAGCAGTTCAATCTCATCATAATTGACGGCAAAGAAGTTAGGATTGATTTTGGCATCATCGGCCGACTTAAGATACTTTCCTGTTGTGTTCCATCCAGTGTATCCCAAAGCATCGGGATCACCGGAGGTGTTTCCCGGTTCCTCGGTAACAGGTGGTTTCTGTCCAGAATCATCGCCATCTGAAGGATCATCGCCAATGTTGTCAGGTCCGCAACTAGAGAAAATTGTCGCAGCTGCCATCAAAGAAAGAGTTAATAATGTTGATAGCTTCTTTAATTTGTTCATAGTTTATTTTGTTATGTTTTCCTATGAGCAAAATTAAGATGGGAGCCGGTACTCGCTTTATCAATCTATCGTTTTAGTCATTTCAAATTGATAAATTGACAAAATTTGTCCAATGTGTTATATCAATCTACGCCCTGTTTTATACTCCTTCTATCTACGCTATAAGTGGAATGGTGGAATTACACTCCATTGAATGTTTTTGCCTATCTTTGAGCAGATCAAAGTATTCTATTTTATGAAAAGGCTCATACTCATTCTTTTTTTTGCAATCACCTCATTGACTCTATTCGCTCAGATCTCAGCACCGTATGCACAGCTACAGGGAAGATATGTTGTCGGAAATCTTGAGAAAGCAGTCAGCGACTCTCCTAGTGAAGGAGTTGTAGTTGTGAACATCTGGGTGGATAATAGCGGAGCTGTAACTAGAGCTCAGGCTGGAGTTCCCGGCACAACAGTCAGTGATTTCTCCCTGTGGGAAGCTGCAAGAAGTGCAGCCATGAAGGCTCATTTCAACCAGAGCGCTGATGCTCCGACTCTTCAGGGGGGAACTATCAGTTTTTTCTTTAGCGGCAACAAATCCAATGCTTCTACTTCAGATACTCAATCTGCAACAGATCAAAAAAATTCAAGTCCCAAATATGCCAAACTGTACTTCACCTATGTCTCCGGTGAACTTACAGAGGTTATAAGCAAATGGAGAATCGATTCTATTGAGTTCTTTGACGAGAATGGGAACATCCAAAAGTATTCTCGAGTCTCTGGTGGCAAAAGTAGTGAAACAATTATTCTCAACAGAGTAATTGAGAAAGGTTACAAAGTGGTAAACTCAAATATTGGCTATTCCAATAGAGATTATTATACAACCCTGATTGTAGAATATCTTCTTGAGAAGAATTAGTTAGTTTCTTGCTTCACGAATATAGATAATCGACACTTATACTACCACTCGATTAAATGCATATGACGATAAGAAAACCGCTGTTACAGGACAATGACCATGTAACGGCGGTTAATTAAAGTATTTAATGTACTAGCATTATAGCTGGACAATTTGTTCTGGAGTAAGGCCGGTACATTTTGCAATTACCTCAACTGACAGACCTTCTTTCTTCAAATTGGCGGCAATTTCAATGCTCTTTTCTGCATGGCCATATGCAAGACCTTCTGCATGTCCTTCTGCACGACCTTCTACAAGACCTTCTGCACGACCTTCTACAAGACCCTCTGCATGCCCCTCTGCACGACCCTTCTGACGGGCATATTCCAAAGCCCCGATTCTGTCAATCTCGTTTATCATCTGTTCATTATATAGTTGTACTTCCTTCTGAGAAAATCCTGGCAACCAGGACGCTTCGAAATATGCCTTGAATGCATTTTTTGAACCCGCCCATTTTGGGGCATCCTCCAATGTGCAAGACCTTGTGAGCAAATATAACCAATAAGCTTCTTCATTTGCAATTTCGCTCTCGCTTTTGTTGAAGTTCTTCAGACAATAGAAGTGAAATTCAGGACTTGCAGGCAGATGCAAGCCACTACGGACTTCAGTATTCTTAAAGTGATAAGAGCATCTGTCCTTTTCCAATCCGGGTGCAATGTCCTCCAGGTCGAAATTCAGAAATGCAATGACATATGTAGGATGAAGATCATATTCATTGTTCCCGACCAAGCCTGTCTGATTCGAGATCAGTTTCGATGCGTAGAATACCATTCTCTGCATAAAGTTCACCTGCTTTGCTTGCTGCATCTCAACTATGAACTGATTGCCGGATTTATCCTGGCACAGCACGTCAATGAGGCACTTCTTCTGTTCCAATGTCTCCGGAGATAGTTCCGTGTTCAGGAATGTAACATCCACAACGTGGACATTGTCAAGCAAACTGTTGAGAAGACCGATTGTCGCCGCCTTGAATCTCTCAGAACCGAAAATACGCTTAAATACGAAATCAATTTTTGGGTCGGCATAGACCCCTGGGTTTGTTTTTGAAGTTTTCATAATGTTGAAATTTTTTAATTGCCACAAATCTATGGCAACTTATCCGTATGGAAATCTTAAAATAGATAAATCTTCAAAATCCCCAGTAGAACGCACTGTATGAGCGTTTTCAAAAATCAATTATGGAAATTTGGACTAAGAATAATACTGAAAAGCAAACTCGTGGAAAGTAAATTACTACATTATCCGATTATTTTGGAAGTTCGTATTCGAGAGATACAATTAGAATCCTTTATAAACAACAAAATCCCCAGGGTACTACCCCTGAGGATCTTCAAATTCTACTATTAAAAGACTGTTTACTTTCTTAGCTTACCAAATAGCCAAAGTACTATTACTGCACCTACTAGCACAGACAATCTCACCGATAATTGAGTATGTGTGAATACCTAAAAAGCTAAAGAGCCATCCGCCTACAGCACTACCGATAACACCGAGGAACATGTTAATAATAATACCGTTGGACTTACCGCTCTGAAGCTTGCTTGCAATGTAACCGGCCAGAAGACCGAGAAGAAGTGAATAAATCATGTTACTATACTTTAACTTGTTAATTATCTCTGTTAACCGTCTATTCTATTAGACAGTCCAAACTTACAACATTTTTTTGGATTGACATCGAAATATCAATCAGCTTAAGGTCTATCTGGAGCCGCCGCCACGTCCTCCGCCCGAGAATCCTCTTCCACCACCATGTGATGAACTACCACCATAGCCGCTCTTTCCTGACTGGGAGTACTGATAGCTTTTTCTAGCTGAAGTGATAGAAGACGCGAGCCTGTTAGTTTGGTTAATCAATCTTCTCATACTATGCTCATCTGGAATCTGTAACTCAGAATATGCTTTCGGATTGATGTCTTTAAGTTCCTTTGCCACCTGCTCTGCTATGCCGAAAAGTGCTCCGAAAACAATATACTCATCCCAGAGTATTGCCTCGCTACTTGTTCTTTCCTTTATCAGTGTAAAATCCGACAAGTACTTTTTGAATCCCAGTGTCCTTCTTACAGCTTCCCTACCCTTTTCTGTCACTCTGTTTCCTTCATAGCACAGATTGAATCTCCCGCTTTGGAATGATCTCTTTCCTTCGTTTGTTATCGAGTCAATCCAATCAGACACTGTCTTCTGGTTCTTTTCCGACCAGAGTGAGAACTCATGGTTCTGAAGGATATGATCTGAACCACTGGCATTGTATATCATATCCCACAGGGTTCTGTAAGGAGCCGGATAACCGGATAGTGTGAACTTGTCACCAAGCACAAGGTCAATCGGTCCATCCTGCTTCTTTGAGACATCCTTGATTTCTATGGCGCCAGCCTGGATCATCCTCAGAATCATCGCAGATGCAATATATCCCTTATTGCCACCTTCTCCGATCTGGCTCAGAACATACTCGGTTGCGCAGAGATCACCCTCAAACGGAATATCCCTACACCAGTCGACATTTCTTTTGGATGTGCCGAGGAACTTCCTTTTTTTGACGTAGTTCTCAATAATCAAATAGAATGGGATAAAGAATACCCATGCCCCGTTGAGACATAGTCCGATAAAGATTACGATTCCAGTGAGTATCTTCTGGAAAAACGACTTTGGAGCCCAGTCCGAGTCTTCAAAGGCAATGTCTAAAGCCTGCTGGAATTCCATACTCCGGTGACTTTGAGGAGATGCAATTACTCCTTTATCCAGTCTCAGAAGAAGAATCATAGAGTCGTCAGTCCAAAGACCATTGATAGCATCAGCCTCAACGTATCCATTCCTAATAGATGTGTTGCCATTATACCCGAATCCCCATACTCTGACATTGGATGTATCAATCGGAGTGCCCTCTACGGACACTTTGACCTTTGCATACTGTGGGTCTGAAGAAAGGCCATCGGATATGAACTGCAGATGAAGCATGTCATAGTCATCGAGACTCTTGACAGCATGTGTCATTACATAAGACACTGTAAAGACGTGGTCACCAATGTCTCCAATTCCCCAGCAGATTTCAAGACCGGACTCAGTGTAATTGATACCACACTTCCTACACTTCTGCGTTCTAGATGCATTCACATCCCAATATGGCATTGTCTCAAAGATGGTCCCCACTTCACGTACTTTCAGGTCCTGAATCTCAATATCGGCAAGATTCTCTCTTACAAGATACCATTCTGTACCCGAAGTGGCACAGACATCCCACTCTTCTGTAATGTGTGCACTTCCAAGACTATCCAGCACACAATCTATTTCAATACTTCTAATGGCAGAACTTTGCGCAAAAATAGACGCGCTTCCAAGAAGAAGCGATACTACTACTGCGAGAGTTCTCCTAATCTGATTTGATATTGATATTGCCATTGGATAGTACCAGAGTTTGCAAATACTAAGTTGACAATTATTTGGAACAAATACAAAAAGGGTCTCCACGAATTATCACAGAAACCCTTGCATAATCAGTTTAACTACAGACTTAATATCTACCTGTATATTGTATGCTGAACTGGTAATCCGTCAACTTGTCACAACCAGACCTTGTCTTTTTCCCTGTCCTAGAATCAGCATACCTCGTTGCAGCCGTTCTCCACCTGCAGACCTTAACATTGAGCCTAGCGGCAAGTTCATGATCAGTGATCAATTCAAGACCCTGGTCAATAAGACTCTTTGCTTCCTCTAAGGCAGATTCCCTGTAGTCAGTGTTATACCACTGATCCTCCTCATTGTATGAATACTGGGTAAGAGCCCAGCAGTAGTCAAATGCAGACTTCTGACCTATGCCCATGTACACCATAGCTTCGCCTAGATTGTCGTAATCCTTTGCAGAAAGTTTTTCATTTGTACGGAGAGTTTCCACTACATTCTGATAATAGGCCATCTTCCTTGCAAAGGAAAGCTTATACTGCTTGTTTAGCTTACCTCGTGTCGGGCTATACTCAAATGGATCCCTGTCCGCATAGGCATTGATATTAGTCTTTGCCTGATAAGGCCTGCTTACCTTAGAGAGGAAAAGAACAGCGTTCTTATAATCCCTTGCTCTTAGATACCTGGTTCCTATCAGCTCATAGATATAATCCTTATCAACAAATCCTCTCATATCAAGGAATGAGTCAAATGCAGACTTTGGATAATCACAGAAAACCTCTGAGGCATACCTGATGACCGATTCGACGTCCATCGAATCCATCTCCCTAAAGAAGTAGTTAGAATAGTCAAAGTCATTGAAGTACTTTGTATTGTTCCTATAGCCACGCATTGACATACTCTTCCATCCATTTTCTGTATAGCTGACATGAGAATCCACAATGTCAAGCAGTCTGTTATCAGCCATATTAAGAAGTCTCAGGGCAAGGACTTCATCTCCCTGATCCTTAAGTCTCGGAACCACTTCTCCAATGACGATCTTTCTGAGCATGTCATTCCAGTAGTAGTAGCTGAGGCTTATCTTCAGGTCATATCCGTATTCGGTAGTCTTTCTCACCTGATCGGTAATTCTGGTCTGAATCAAACCATCAAGCCACTCAAGGTCATTAAAGAGTCTTGCCTTGTACTCATCATCGTACAGCGAAGTCTTGGCATCAAGGTACATTCTGAAAATGCGGATTGACTCCTTTATGATCTCGGGACCTGATGCTTTTTCTGCAAGAGAAAGAAGGCTCGATGCTGAGTCAAGATTTCCGGCAAGGTCAGAGACAAAGGCAGCGCTGTAGTACCAGACTGCAGGGTTTGAGCACTTAGGAGATTCTGCGGCATTAAGGCATATCTTTGACATACACTTCCTCATCCTTTTCTCCTAGTCTGGGAAAACTTTTCCTGGCCTTATAATCAGCTTCGCTGAATTCCCAGGAAAAAGTCCTGTCCTCAAGGTCTGAAAAGATTTCCTGGAGGATACAAGGAAGCTTCTTTCCATCCGGACAGTACTCGGCAAGGAACTCAAGATACGACTCTGTTTCACTGACAGAGTTCTTCATTCCAAGACAATATGCTATCGACTCATAGTCTCCAATCCTAGAATAATACTCTATCGCCTTCTCTGTCTTACCTGTCCTATAGTATGAACCTGCCAGATAACCAAGTATCATATCCTTTATCATACCCTCCCGAAGGGATGGTTCCCAGATTTCCCACCATGTAATTATATCCTCGTATCTTCCAAGTGAGAACATGACTCTCGCTTTCTGCAGAGCGTACCTGTCATAGAGCCTTTCCTGTCTCTGCATAGCAAATCCCAGCTCCAAGGAAATATTTGACAGTTCCGCACTCACTTCGTCGCCATCATACGGATAATACCACTTGGAAAGGGTCTTCTCCCTGGCTATCTCACTGCGTCTAGCCAAATGCAACAGACACATGATATCCTCATCCTTATGCTGAGCGATCCACTTGACAAAGGCATTGGTGGAACGTCTGTTCTTCCTTTTAAGAAGATTGCCAAGCTTGTCAAGAGGATAGTCGTAGACCACCTCCCTGATATCTTCCAGCGGAATATCTGATGATGTAAGTTCCTGCCACTGCCTGCAGTTCGCAATGGCTGCATCTTCATTGACATCCAATCCATCATCGATTACCTTGTACATATAGTACTCATGCGGATAGTACCAGTATGGACCACAGCAGAATGCAACTGTTGATATAAGTACGGCCAAAAGGCTAGTTAAACATTTCTTCAATCTCATCGAAAGTATAGTTTGAAAGGTTATCCAGATCCAGGTGATAGATTATGTTTGAATGTATTCCCTCCGCCGCAATAGTATTTCTGACCATATCCTTGACTTTCCTTATCTGTGTCATTTCGGCAGTTTCCCAGCGCACGATGGTTCTAGACCAGCGCACTTCTTCGCCGAATGTACTTCCATCATTAATGTCATAATACTCGCCGTCACCTGGGCAGAGTTCACGTGGTCTTCTTCCTATGACAATGCGAGATACCGGAGACTCATCCTTGACTAGGCCGAGGAAAGATTCATGATCGGAAAATAGGACACCCCAGCTGAATGCGGGATATGCAAAGTCAACCTGGCTGCAAGTATTCTCCCGTGCTGATAGGAATGACTTAACCCTAGATCTGTTTCCAAGGTAAGCCTTAACGTCATCATAGTCCAGAATGGAGTTCCTAGTCTCGTACTTCCTGAAGTCTCCCGTATTGTACATCATCATCACTCCCCTGTCAAACGGATATGACTTCTCTCCAATCTGATGAAGCCTGATTGTTCCGCTTAGTATAATTCCGTATGGATGAATCAGTTCCTTGGTAGCCTGACACAGTTTCTCAAAGGAAGGCTTGGTCTTTTCTGTCCAATCGCAATCATATTGGATTTCTGAGACTTGTCCGATATGGTTCCCATTGAACATCGCAAGGATCCTGTCAACAATGAGCTGCGCAAGCTCACTCTCGTTGGATTCATACTGACGCAGAGCATTAAGAGTGATGTAGACTGTAGGAATGGCACGGACAAATGATGGCACTTCGCTGTCAAATCGGATAGTACCGACTGGAACAACTTCGGTCGACATCGTTATATTATTATACTTAGAATCCACATCAAACATGCGGATATACATTCTGTCAATCTTATGGTCTGTGATGAAAGCCGAGTCTTTGTCAGTAAGCGAAAAGGCTGTCTTCCAATAGTATATACCTCTATGCTGAGATTCATCTGGTGCCAGAGAATCAAGTCTGATAGTCTCTGCGACATATGAATTATGGCAGGATGTAGCGAAAGCTGCACCCACCATAATCAATGTAAGATATTTCAAGATTTTCATCTCAGTATCTTCTAGAATGAAGTGTACTTGTAGTTGATCACTCCCCAGAACTCATCAGGAAGATAGACATTCTGAAGTCTGATAGCATCAACAAAGAGCGGAGCGATTTGTCTTGGAGTAAATCCTGCGATACCACATCCGATTGCTGTTACGTAGAACTTCATTTCCTGGTGAGCCTCAGCGAACTTAAGGAATTCATCCACATATGGCTTGATAGTGTCAACACCACCCTGCATAGTAGGGATTGCGTAGCTCTGGCCCTGGAGTCCAACTCCCTGACCCATGATTGCACCGAAGTGTTCCGCAGCGAATGCTGCCGCACCACCCATGTGCATTCCTTGAAGATTACTTCCGAATACGAAAATCTCATCAGGAGCAAGAGTTGTGATATGATCAGGTGTAACTCTAGCAGATGATGATTTTTCCATAAAGAAGTCATCATCAAGTGTCATATGGCAACCGGTATCCTTCATGAGCTTGACCTTTCTGTAGTACTCCCTGTTGCTTCTTCTCATCTTATCAAACATCACTGCACTTCCTACCTCGTCCTGGCAGAAGTCCATTGATCCCTGGAATCCCATCTGGCTAGAAACCTGCTCAGAGTCCTGGTTTGCTCCAATATATGTGAACACCCAGCCCTTTGCCTTGAGGCCCTCAATGAGTTCCTTTACCATTGCTGCATTGAAAAAATGAGAGCTGTTCTCATATCCGTCTGTAATTACTGTCACAAGGACATTGTCACCTTCCTGCACCAAAGAAGAGAGTTCACTTGCTGAGATTCCGATAGCATCATAAAGTGGTGTTCCTCCCCATGGTCTGTAATCGTTCTCAGTGATATCGTTAACCTCATCGATTGCCTAGCAGTTGATAATAGCTCTGACAGGCTCACGATTTGCGTTTGAATCGAATGTCACTAGAATAAGGATCTGCTGAGTGGTTGGATCTTCCTTCTGGGTCTGACGGATTGAGTTGATTGTCTCGTTGACTCCATTAAGTGCCTGACGGTAGATGCTCTGCATACTTCCGCTCTCATCAAGGATGATAATGTTGTAGATACGGCTCTTGCCTTCCTCTCTAGGTGTTGAATCAATTAGGCCAAGTTTTCTAGTAGGTGCAGCGTTCTGATTCGCATTCTGGTTCTTTGCGGCTCCATTTTTACCGAAGCCTAGCATTTCCATGATATTCATGCTAATGTAAAAGTTTAAAGGTTTAGAAAAATTAAAAATGTCGGTTTACCCTGGGCTGAATCATATACGAAACCTGATATAGTATTATTTCTTACAACATATAAAACATTGATTTATAAGGCATTTCTATACTTTCTAAATTTTGCGCTTATTTATACTAATATATAGCCATTAGTCTTAGAATTAGTCGGTTAAAGTTTTGATTCGTTATTTATTATTAGTACAATTGTATATATTAGTACAGCATGCGACGAGTTCAGCTCTCCTCAATACTGAGGGGCTTCCAGTTGCTCCGTCTGATATTAAGTTAAAGTAACCAAACAGTAAAAATGACCAGTAATAGCCTTCTACACAAATATGTATTTGGATGTCTATGCGCAATCATAGGCATCAGTTCGTGCGCCACTAAACAAATTGTTGAAGACATTACTGTCAGCTTCTCATCAGCGGCAAAGACTTGGGAGGAGACCTTTCCACTTGGAAACGGACGCCTTGGCGCCATGCCTACAGGTGACATCACCATGGAATCCATTGTAATCAATGAGGAGTCCATGTGGAGCGGTTCTGTTTGGGATTCGAATAATCCGGAAGCAGCCAAATGGCTTCCAGCCATAAGGGAGCAGCTCCTTGAAGGGAACAACATCGAAGCTGAAAAGCTGATGAGAGAGCATTTTGTGTGCCTTGACGGAGGCGGAAGCAACCCACGATACGGTTGTTACCAGACTCTTGGTAGGCTTGAAATCGGCATTCAAGGTTTTGAAGAAGAGCCATCTGCATATAGTAGAAATCTTATCCTAAATGAAGGCATCAGCAAGACTGTTGCCTCATTCAGCGATGGAACACGAATCGAAAAGGAATACTTCGTATCTCTTACTGACGATGTTGTCATCGTTCATCTCAAATCATTTGGTAAAAATCTTGCCTACAGCTTTGACCTTTCCAGGGAAAAGGACCTGGAACATAAGTCCTCATCCTTTGGAGAGGTCCAGATGAGCGGACATCTTTCAAGTGGTGAAGAAGGAAAAGAAGGTATTGGATACTTCTGCAAGGCTGTAACGTTGCCCGTTTCCATCAACGAGGCGATAATCTTTATGTGCGCAGCCACAACCTACAACTGTCCAGACCCTGAGATGAAGGTCAACCAGACCCTCAGCAAGGCAAAGGAGCATTCCTACAAGGTTCTCAAAAAGAACCAGCAGAAGGCATTCAGAGGGTATTTCGACAGAGTGTCCGTTTCACTTCCAGACAATAAGGCAAGCCTGTATCTTCAGTTCGGAAGATACCTTACCATCGCCTCTACTGCATGCGCTACCCTACCTCCAAACCTCCAGGGAATCTGGGCGGAGGACTACTCAACTGCATGGAACGGAGACTACCACCTCAACATAAACCTTCAGATGAACTGCTGGCCTATGGAGACCGGAAACCTCTCAGACCTCAGCGGCCCTATAACTGACTATGTTGAGAATCTTGTCCCTACGGGAGAAAAGACTGCAAGGACATTTTACAACTCTCCTGGATGGACAGCAGCCGTACTTGCCAACGCATGGCAGTTCACCTCCCCTGCCGAGGATCCTTCATGGGGTTCGTCTCTCACAGGTGGAGCATGGATTTCCCTGCAGCTATGGGAGCATTACCTTTTCAGCGAAGATATGGATTATCTCAAGAGAATATATCCAACCCTCAAGGGAGCTGCGGAATTCCTGCAGAACAACTTGTTTGAATTTCCTGTCAACGGGAACACTTTCCTTGTGACAGGACCAAGTTCTTCTCCTGAAAACAGTTTCCTTATCGACGGAAAATCCTGTGCAGTCTGTGCTGGTCCCTACATGGACACAGAAATCTGCTACGAGCTCTTCAGCGCTGTCATAAAGGCTTCATCTATCCTTGACACAGATAATGAGTTCTCAGAGTCACTTAAGGAGTCGCTTTCAAGACTCGCTCCATTCCAGATATCGGACAAGGGATATCTCCAGGAGTGGCTGGAGGACTACGCT
>JAKSJT010000399.1 GCA_024402125.1 Bacteroidales bacterium | reverse complement strand
CAGCATCTTTGGACTATCGTGACAAGGCGATGCTTCTTATTGATAAGGATACCAGGTACCTGGATCTTCCTTTGGACTGGAATCAGGGTCTATACAGACAGAGTTTCTCTGAACTCTTTGATCCAGTCTATAGACTTGACACCTGCTCGATGATTGTCAATTCGAAAGGTGATATCGAACCTCGTTTCTTTGATCCTGAGGATGGCCCGGTATTCTTTGATGATGGTCTTGCATTTGAACTAATAGAAGGGGTTGATGTCGCATGGCTTAGAGATGAGCTTCTGAAACCATATGTTCAGGACCAGATATATCCTTATGGTAAGGACACTATGCTGCCAAACAAGGTAACTGAGGATGCCATTCTTTCTCTTAAGCTGTACAAGCCTGTAACGGAAGAGGAGATAAAGCTTAAGAACCGTCTTCCTAATGGATATATCCTTCATGATAAGGACAGCAGCATGGAATACAAGATACTCAACTACCTCTCAAGCGGTGGGTTTGGTATCACATACAAGGCTCTTCAGAAAGATCTCCGTAATGGAGACTCAAAAGAGGTTGTCCTTAAGGAGTTCTTTATGTCTGACAATCCAATCTGCACAAGAAACAAAGAAGTGGTATGTGTCCGGGAAGGTAAGGAAGGTACCTTCAATTATTATCGGGAGAGCTTTAAGAAGGAAGCCGGTATCCTTATGAGGATAGGTGATGATTCTAAGAACCATATCATGAAGGTACTTGGTTGCTTTGACAGCAAGAAAACAGGTACATCATACTATGTGATGAACTTCTATAAAAATGGATCCCTTTTTGATCTTCTAGATAGTTCTGGAGGCGTACTTAAGGAGGATGTGTTGATTGAACATGTAGTAAAGCCTCTTGCTTCTGCATTGAATATTGTTCATCAGAACAATACTCTTCATCTGGATATAAAGCCTGAGAATATCATGCTTGATGATAACATGGATGCTACTCTTACTGATTTCGGTATCGCAAAATCCTATGACGAATCGGGTCAGCAGATCAGTGATGATGCACCGAACGGAACCAGAGCTTTTGCTGCTCCTGAGCAGAGAGGTGAAGGCCGTCTGGTGACATTCGCACCCCCAACTGATATCTACGGACTTGGTGGAACTCTTTATTATCTTCTCAGTGGACTGGATCCACATGGTGTCACTTCATATAGCAATGAAGACGAAGACCTCAGGGACTTTATGTCATGTTCGGACCAGACAAAGGATGCTATTGTGAAGTGCCTTATGAATTCACCGGAGGCAAGGCCTCAGAATGTCCAGGAGTTCCTTAACCTGTTCCCTGGGTGTGAGAATATCAAACTGACTGTTTAGGCATATAATAAAATAAAAAAGGCTAGGATCAAAAAAGATTCCTGGCCTTTTTTCGGTTTATGATTCAGATTAGATTGCGAAGTCGAGTTCACCGGCATCGTTCAGGATGAATGCCTCCATGCAGTCAAGGCAGTAGCCTTCTGTATTTCCAGTCTTTACCATGTATGCTCCATCTGAATGCAGGGTGTGCCCGAAGATGTGCATGTATCCTTCAAGGAAATGACAACCCTGCAGAAATTCACGGATATCTGCCCAGATGGCACTTCCGCAGCAGTCATATCCTCCTCTCATTTTTGAGACATAGCTTAAAGCTAGGAAAAGTTCCTGATGCTTGTCAGTATCATGAAGAAGTTCATTCAGGAATTCCGGGCGGAAGTTTTCTTTATCAAACAGCCAGGGACAGCTCTCTATCCATTCCCTGCTTATTCCTGCGTGGGAGAACAGAACCTTTTCTTCGTTGACTTCAATGCAGTGAACCAGATCAAACAGGTCGAGATTCTGGAGTATCAGCTCCTTGTTTCTTCGCGATCCCGGATAATCTCTTCTACATTCATTGATTCCTGTGTCGAGATATCCCATGTCATGGTTACCTAGGAGCAGGACCACATTGTCCATGTGCCGCTTTTTGAATTCTATTATGTCCTTGAATTCATTATATGCTTCATTTGGGGTTATCCCTTCATGATCGTAGGGATCCAGGTAATCTCCCAGGAATATTATGGGGTCATTCTCATGACCTTTGACTGCGTCTCTCCAGAATGTCCTTCCGTGGACGTCAGGGATAATTATGCAACTTATATTGTTCATCTCATATTCGATTAATGTAATTGTATTACGAAATGACACATGATATTATTTCATTCTGTTTTTGTGTTTGTTTGCAAATATTCAATTAACTTTATTGGGTTAACTAAAACTATTTCAACGATGAAACTCACAATGTCATTTGAAGACTTCCAGAAGAAGTATTACTTGGTAGCCATCTCCTTCGGTGAACTGAAGGTGAAGAAGCATATTGCAAAGAACGGACTTTTTGATCCGTCAGTGGATGTGGAGATGGCTGTTGTTGAGGGAGCCTTCAATGGTCTTGAAAAGGCATACAAGTCATACGATGTGGATAATGTCGATGACCAGAGCATAAAGAAATTTCTTTATACCGTTGTTGGCAATGCTGTCATCGATGCTATCCGTCATCAAGGTTCAATCGCCGGCTCCACCAAAAGAAATGATTTTGAAAATGAACTTAAGTTCAATGCCAAGCTTGGAGGATATGCAGGCACATCTGATTACCATGAGCGCAAGGAGGAAGTGATCAAGTCAATGATTGCGCTTGTCAAGAAACTTGACCCTACCTCTCAGGTCATCATCGACTGCTACATAAAGGATGACAAGAACTACATCGAAAATAGTATCAAGGCTCTTGGAATGGAGGATAACAAGAGCTCCAGGAACATTGTTGCTATCCGTTTCAATAGGGCTAAGAAAAAGCTTGCGGAACTGATGGGAGGAAAGAAGCCTGACTACAGGGATATGTATATTTCAGTGGTTCCA
>JAKSJT010000398.1 GCA_024402125.1 Bacteroidales bacterium | reverse complement strand
TCAACCATTCATTAACGGCTCCCTCCTTCATAAGAATGTCACGACCACGAAGCATTTCGTAACCCAACACCTTACTAAGCATAGCCGGACTTGACAGGTCTATGTCAAGTTCGTTATAGCGCATCTTAATGAGAGCAGTTATAGTTCTCTTTATAATGCTCTTGTTGAAAAACGAAGCAGGATAAGGCTCATTCTTACGCGATGTGAGAATGTTACTTATATCCTCTACGTTTCTTTCTCCTTTGTCAGAAAGTCCAACCAGCATACAGGTTCTCTCGATAACAGTTCCTGGCAAAACTATTGACCTAATGCTGTTATCAACACCCTTCAGGTTGATCTCATTTTCTATTTTAGCCTTAACGTCTGCTAATTGTTCTGCAGAGCGTTCTATCTTTCTGATATTATCTAGATTAAACTCTTTCATGCCCAATCCTCCGTTCTTAATTCTACATCAAAGTAATCTTCAGAAATCGTAGTACATTGTTTGTCGAGATCTCTATGAAGTGTATATACTTTAGAAACGTATGCTTCTATTTTATGGAAGTCCGTTTCTGGTGCAATCTCAGAGTCTGTGCTGAGAAGAATTGTCTGACGCGCAAGATCCGGGAAATAGTTCTCCAGAATAGTCTCGCGGCTTAATCTATCGAGAACACCCATTACGGTGTCAATCATTACTGGTGGATCGTAATCACCAAGTTCGTAAAGCACCTTCAGTAAAACTTGCATAACCATCTGCTTACTACCGGCATTGAGTTGATTGAGGAAAATCTCATTGCCATTCTTGTGATAAAGCTTGAATGCAATATCATCCAAATCCTGTGAAAGGTCAACTCTTCCTATTGTGTCTTTGTATGCAATAAGGTTCTTGTTCAGTTTTTCCTTCATCATCTGCTCTATGTTGTCCTTCTTATAGCGCAGAAGTTTCCTTGCCAGGTCTTTGAACAGTTCTGGCAACTTGCAGAGAAGGTCGTAGCGAGGGTCTGGCTCCTGAGAAACCTGATAGTCATAGTTCTCTATCTTTTTCTTATAGCCTTCAATCTCCTGTTCCTTCTTTCCCTTTTCTTCACGGAGCCTTCTGATTTCTTTTTCGTTAGCTTCATATTTCTCCATAAGGGAAAAGTCACCACCAGCTTTCTGTCTCTTCAGTTCTTGCATGTTGTCCTTCCACTTTGGCAGTTCCTCAATATCAATATTGAGTTTCTGTCTATCCTGTTGGAGAGGCAGCATAGGATTTTGCACGATAGTGTTGGTTATCTCCTGAAGTGTTACAATGTCATTTTGATCAAGATAGTAGAAGCGGTCGTTTATCTTCTCTTCGTCCAATGTCTCGTAACGATAACGCTCAATCACAGCCTCTATGTCAATCATACCTTCTGATAGGTATTTCTTCTCGATAATGGCAGAGAGTTTCTTAGTGACATCTTTCAACTGACTATCGCTAAGACGATTTCGCTTCTCATCCTCCAATGCTTTCTTGTTTGAAATAATAATTTCAATTTCGTTGGCAAGAAGATTTGCTATACGTGGTATAATGAGCGACACTTCGAGATTGCTCTTTGCTACTTCACCCATGCGCTTCTGATAATCTTCGATGTTCCTTTGTGTTGTATCAATGCGACGACGAAGGCTTTCTATCTTTCCATCAATTATCGAGTTGTCATTTTTACCCTTCAGAAGCGTTTCGTAGGTCTCTCTGTTATCAGCAGAATACTGTAATGCCTTCTCGTATTCCAGATTGAGGCTGGCTAACTGTCCTTCGGCGACTTCTTTTTGTTTTAAGAGAGTCTTATATTCTTTCTCCTGCTGTTCATTATCAAGGCGCTTCGCCTTTTCTTCACCAAGTAGTTTTCCTGCTGCTTGTTGCAACTGAGCATACTTGTTGAATCCCATCACAGACTTTATGTTTTCCTTGATGAGATTGTTGATTTGCTCTTCCTTCATCAGTTCTGATGTCTTCATCGCATCAAAAAGGAAGTATTTACTGAGGTCTCTTGGCAGATTAGCCTCTATAATCTTGCTAACAGCCGTCTCGCTAACAGCTTTCTCCTTAGGTGCAGTATGTGTGCCGTAACTATATGAAATGGAGTCGAAGAACAACTGAACATTCTCCACAGGCTTATGGTTAATAAGCTTATATGTACGAATCATCTTGTATTTCTTCTGCTGACCAAGAACTAGACCAGTAAACTCTACGTCGAGCACAATACTCTTATTCTCATAATCAGCAACTCCAGCATTGAAAAGTTCACGGAACTCTCTCTCCGTATTTATTTCAATACCATACAATGCACTATAGATGGCATCGAACAATGTTGTCTTACCACCACCATTCATACCACCTATAAGGATAATAGGCTTATCATCCGTCACACTTAGGTCTAGGTCAAGATGCAGATATGTCTTGTAATTTTCTGCTTTGATTCTTTTTATCTGCATAACATTATATCTTTTTAAGTGCCTGTTTCAGCAATGATTCAACTTCACGTTTGTCGGTCATAGGAACATTTGAGTTCTTTTTTTCCTGATAAACCTTCAACACGTGTTCCTCCAACCATGCAGAGTCAACATCATGATCCTCACACACCTGTTCAATGATTCTTATGTCATTCTGCCTAATGCCATACTGCATAAAGCATCTGTCCAATCCTTTCTTTTCCATAGTTCATTAGTATTGTGATGGATAGAAGCTATCCCAGTTAACGATTTCTGTTGTATTCTCAATCTTATAAGGGCAGAACTTCCAGTTTTGGTTCTCCTCAATGATTATTCCGCCTTGGAGATTCTTGTCTGCATTCTCAGCATCTGCCATATAAGCAATGAGAGCGTTATGCTTGTTAGGACCGTTCTTGTCACTATCCTTTGACTTGGTATCAAATAGAAGAACCTTACCGCTCTTCATTCT
>JAKSJT010000397.1 GCA_024402125.1 Bacteroidales bacterium | reverse complement strand
GGATAAGATTCTAGGTAAATACTTCTCGAAGATTGCTCTGGCTTCAGCTGCCATTATTGCTGGAGCAGTTGCAACATCGTCTTGTAGCACAACAAGGCTACTTGGCGACGGAGAGTATAGACTTGCCAAGAATTCAATTGAGATAACCAATGATAAGTCATTCGATAACAAGGAAATAAGCCAGTATATTAAGCAGCAGCCAAAAGGATTCAATCCTTTTCTTTATCTGTACAACTGGTCCGGAAAAGATGAGTCAAAGGCTATCAACAGATTCATTCGAAAACTGGGAGTTGCTCCTGTTGTGTATGAGTCCGATCTTGTAGAATCATCTGTCTCCAACATCAAGAACCACCTTGAATATATCGGATACTACAATTCCAATGTTGAGAGTTCAGTTACGGTAAAGAAAAAGAATGTTACCGTCAACTATGCCGTTACACTTGGAAAACGATTCCCAATTAAGGAGATTGTATTCAATTTGCCAGAAAGGGGAGAGTTTGCAGCTGACTTCATGAAGGACAGTGCGAACGTCACCATTCATCCGGGAGACTATGTTTCAGAAGCTCTTTTGGAAAGTGAGACTGTAAGAAGTTCAGCTGTCATGAGACAGATGGGTTACTATGGCTTCACAAAGAACTATTATTTCTTTGAAGCTGACACTCTCAGTCATCCAGACAGTGCTGTTCTTTCAATGACAATCAACGAGTACACAAGAAACGACTCTCCAAACAATGCTGTCCCTTTCAGAAAATACCATATCGGTAATGTGAGCATCTCTAGACCTGCAACTCTTGAGTTCAGGGACAAGGTTCTCAAGGGAATGAATACCATTCAGCCTGGTGAGATCTACAGCGAATCAAACATCAACAACACCTATAGCAGAATATCATCGCTGAAAGCATTCAACAGCGTGAACGTTCAGCTTGATGCCGTTGATACCAATGTTGTAGACTGTTCGATCAACCTTACTCAGTCCAAGCTCCAGGCATACAAGATCGCTCTTGAGGCTTCTTCCAATTCAACAGGACTAGTTGGTGTCTCTCCTCAGCTCACATATTCCCACAAGAATATCTTCCATGGTGGAGAGTGGCTTAACCTCAGTTTCATGGGAAACTTCCAGTTCATGTTCAACGACCCTACAAGAAGTAATGAACTTGGCGTTTCTGCAGGACTCAGCTTCCCTAAGTTCCTTGGACTTCCTTACAGCAAGTTCAAGGGTCCGTCCATCCCTCGAACAGAAGTTAATATCTCATACAATTACCAGAACCGTCCTGAGTACACCAGAAACACGATTTCTTCTTCATTCGGATACTCGGGCAACATAAAGAACAAGCTGTACTATCAGCTGTTCCCGCTTCAGGTGAACATTGTGCACCTCAATCATATGGATTCTGACTTCTACGACAATCTATCCAACAATCCGTTCCTTAGATATGCGTATCAGGACCACTTTGACGAGGGTGCCGGTCTATCTTTGTACTACACAACCAACACTGATGTTATTCCAACAACCACATACCACTTCTTCAGATTCTCTGCAGACCTTTCCGGCAATCTCCTAAGTGCATTCAATCCTCTTATGAGAACAAACGATGAAGGTTCAAGACTTATCTGGGGTATCCCATACTCCCAGTATGTCAGAGCTGAATTCTCAACTGGTAAGACATGGAGATTCGGAAAGAACAATGGCTGGGGCCTTGCTACAAGATTCCTGGCTGGCGCAGGCTATGCCTACGGCAATTCATCTGCACTTCCATTTGAAAAGCAGTTCTACAGTGGTGGAGCAAATGGTCTTAGAGGTTGGCAGGCAAGATCAATAGGTCCCGGTTCTTCTGAGATGAATGACCTGTTCAGTATTCCTAGCCAGACCGGAGACATGAAGCTTGAGGCCAATCTTGAACTTCGATTCAATCTGTTCTGGAAGCTTGCCGGAGCTCTCTTTGTTGATGCCGGTAACGTCTGGAATATCAACGAAGGATCAAAGAACAACAGCGAAGCCAGCCTTCCGTTAAACAAGGATTTCTTCAACACTATTGCAGCTGACTGGGGTACAGGTCTTAGAGTGGACCTTACATTCATCCTCCTTCGTATTGACCTTGGTATGAAGCTCCATGATCCATCTAGACATGGCAACGAGTGGCTTACGCCTAATCAGTGGTTAAAGAAGGATGGATTTGCCCTTCATTTCGGAGTAGGATATCCGTTCTAGGGGTTAGTCCTGACCGTTTTCTTTCTTTTCAGTATAGTATTTTGGCCAGCACTTCTGAAGATACGACTTCAGGACATTCTCGTGCTTGTTCTCCTGTGGCTCATAGAAAACGGTTCCTTCCAGACCGGCAGGAAGGAATTCCTGGTCCACAAAGTTACCAGGATAGTCATGAGCATACTTGTACCCGTCACCATATCCAAGCTCATTCATGAGCTTTGTAGGAGCGTTTCTTAGGTATAGAGGCACTCCCGCTGTCTGAGTCTTGGAAGCGACATCCATGGCCATTCCAATGGCCTTGTATGCGGCATTGCTCTTAGGTGAAGAAGCAAGATAGATCGTTGTCTCTGAAAGCGGAATCCTAGCCTCCGGCATTCCTATCTGATTGACTATCTGGAAGCATGAATTAGCCAAAAGCATTGCATTCGGATTGGCAAGTCCGATATCTTCTGCAGCAGAAATACACAATCTTCGGGCGATGAAAAGCGGATCTTCTCCGCCTGCAAGCATTCTGGCAAGCCAGTACACAGCACCATTAGGATCAGACCCTCTGATACTCTTTATGAATGCCGATATAATATCATAATGCATCTCACCATCCTTATCATAGATTGCCATATTCTCCTGCAGACAAGAGACCACTGTTTCATTATCTATGACACTGGAATGATTGACAACAATCTCAAGGACATTGAGAAGCTTTCTGGCATCAC
>JAKSJT010000396.1 GCA_024402125.1 Bacteroidales bacterium | reverse complement strand
CGTTGACGACTTCAACCTCAAGGCAGAAGGCCGGGGTGCTTCTGAGCCTGTAGCAGACAACAAGACTGCAGAAGACAAGGCCAAGAACCGTCGCGCTGAGATTCTTAAGAGTTGAGATACCGTTAGGAATACAAGGAAAGGTGTCTGGCTATATAGGAGCAGACATCTTTCCTGTTTTTCTTTTTACGAATCTATGCTACGGAAAGAATACCTATAACAATATATAAGCATAAGATTATGAAAAAGCTAACGATCGCATTAATCATTACGCTGACAACACTCGTCTGCGGTTCAGCCAATGCCCAGCAATCAAGAGCGGGCACATTACAAAGTTTGGCTGACCAAGATATTGACCTCACCAAACTGATTACCGATGCTTCGAGTACCCATAAGGTATACGTGACATTCGGCGGACATACGTTTCAAGGCGAGATACACAATGATGATCTTTACCTGACCGAGAAAGATGTCTACAACGTTGCCCACAAGGTGATGGACAGAATGAACATTAAGCCCGGATTCTTCCGCAGAGTAAAACATGATCAGGCAGAGTGGGCAAGAACCGGAGGCCCTATGGATTGGACGCCGATAATCCAGGATTGCCTTACCATTGGAGGTGTCATACCAGGAACAGCGGGTACGGTATCCAGTATGGCAGCAGATGCGATAGGAGTACAACAGGGTACGACAAGTGCAAGCGATGGACTGACGAACCTCGCCAGTACTGTAAGTATGTCAGCACTGGAGGATTTGGGGGCGAGCAGTGTATTAGCTGCCGGGGCTCATTCTGCCCTTGGCGATATCAGTCAAATAAACAGCATCTATTCAGCCCTCATGGCTTCAAGTCATTTGAGTGACTACCTCATAGAGCATCATGTGATGGATGGCATCTTCGACTGGGATCCACTCAGCAAACTGATGGAGGACGAGCTAAGATTGTATGACTTCTATCTCACTACCAACGTTGAGATACTTAAGCTTCTTGAGAAACGCTCAAGCATGAGTGGATGGAAGCTCGACATATCAAGAGCAGAGAATAGCTTTGAAAAGCGAGTTTTTGGCATTACCTGCCCACAGTTATGGCATTTGGAGTGCCACATGAAAGCTGTGGCGCGTCTCTCTGCTGGCAAGACAGATCCTCGCGACTATCAGGCAACATATCAGGGGCTATTCAAACTCACCATCGAAAACGACATGAGTTCATTCGACCAAGAGTTCAAGCAGAAAGTTGTATTGAGCGAGAACCTGCCATTTGCACCTTATAAAATATGGTTTGATGCAGAGGATCAGACTCTATCTCCATCCACTTTGGAGAAAGAAATAAATATTCCTAACTTCACAATCGACATCAAGAGTAATGACGGAACCTTTATGGGCGGACATGAAGCCAACTTCAAAATGGATTTCCTGCTGAGTGCTTCTGAGACAGGATTCAATGTAAATCATGTCATTGACATGCTCTTTGATGGTGCAGCCTGGAACGAAGGAATATTAACAATACCGGGGGCTTATGGAAAACTGAATTTCTCGATGAATACGAAGAGTTCATCAAGCAACAAGGGCTTAGACCTGAATCTCATCTTTACAAGCAAACAGGCAATAGAATTCGTACAGTTTCCACTTAGCCACTATGACTATTCAGACTTACTGGACGCAGCCACACCAGGAGGAACAGACCTTGTCGTTACCGACCGCGGAGTTTATTCTGATCTCAAGAAAGCAGGAACCATCAAGGTTGAACCTCTGAAGAAGGCTATAACAGTTGGAACAAAGTCGGCTGAGACTTCTGTCACATCAGCTCTTGCAAAGAATGCTACTCCAAAAGCTGTCCAGGAAGAGGATGATATTGTATGGCCAGAATGGACGCTTAGCGAGGAAGTGCAGGAAATGATCAATTCGTATACAAAAGAGGTACCATCTGAGTATACCTGGCTACTGCCTGAAGGTGGTTCTAAAGACACAAGCATCCGCGTAATGGGCAAAGATCTGTTGATTGAAATGAAGAAAGGCTCAGATGCAAAATATGATGAGTTTGTTTCTCGCCTGAAGGCTCATGGATTCACAGAACCTGTATCTGATGGTGTACAGTCAGGAATGAAGATGTGGGAAGCTCGTACTGCTGATGGAAAGAAGCAATGTGCGGTAATGCAGAACGGCGAGAAGATATCCGTTTCTATAGAAAAGGTAGAAAAGATTCCTTCACCGGATAGCATTAAGGAAGACAAGGAAGAAGAATTTGATGACCTATTAAAAGATTATTTATAACATTATAACAAGATGAAAAGAACAGCTATTATCATGACAGCATTGATGCTGGCATTTGCACCTGAAGCTAATGCTCAGGGATTCTTAGGCAAACTCAAGGACAAGGCTGCTTCGGCAGTTGCGGACAAGTTTATGGGAAAGAAAAACAAGAAGTCTGCTGAGAAAACTGACAGAGAAATTGAATCGGAGGATGATGAGGACAGTTACAACGCATCGCAGCAGGATGTCATGTCGCAGGTGATGACACCTGAACAGCAACTTCAACGTCGTCGCACGAGTACCTTTAGTTGGAACGAGAAGGTGACTCCAAGTACAACATCATCCCCTCTTTCACTTATGGCAGAGTTCCCTGCCGTACCATCAGCTAAGGAACTGGCTAATCCGACAGAGGAAGCAATGGTAGCCTTCTATACAGCCATCAAGAAAGTGACCCTCCGTGCTGAAGAACTCAATCTTGACACTACATGTGAGGATGAGTTTGTACTGCAATGGCGTAAGTAGAAGGAACAGGAGCTGGCAGATGCCTTTGGACTAACCAGAGCAGAGATGGACCTTCTTAACTCAGAGAATATCACCGACGAACAGCGTGAGAAGATTGAAGAAAAGGTAAGAATGAAGATTTTAGGTGGCGTTGACGTAGCAGGACTTCAGGCAAGGGCTGATGCCGGTACA
>JAKSJT010000395.1 GCA_024402125.1 Bacteroidales bacterium | reverse complement strand
GAAAAAGCTAGTTAAAATTTTCGTTGCAGCAATCGCTGCAAGCATGCTCTTTGTTGCATGTTCTTCACAGTCTCCTGTATCTAAGCTCACAGACTTCGCTAACACTCTTGAGCAGACATACCAGAACTTCACATCAACAGATTGGTCTAATGCAATCGCTTCATTCGCTACAATTCAGGATGCTCTTTCTGGATACAAGTTCAAGGAAGGCGAGGCTGAGACAGTAAAGGATGCAGAGACTAAGGTACTTGACATTTTTGCACAGGCTGAGGGTCTTGATGAGGCAGCTCAGGCTAAGCTTGCAGGTGTAATGGAGTCATCAAAGTCTCTCCTTGAGCTTCTTATCCCTTCTGAGGCTCTTGAGGTAGAGCTTGACGAGGATGAGAACGTTGAGCCACTTGACCTTGAGGCTATCGCAAATGAGATCGCAGCAGAGGCAGAGACAGCTTCTAAGGAACTTCCTAAGACAGATGCAGTTCCTTTCCAGCTCGTTGAGGAGAAGCCACAGTTCAACGGTGGTGACGCTAACAACTTCGCTAAGTGGGTTAACAAGAACATCAACTATCCTGAAACAGCAAAGGAGGAAGGTATCCAGGGAAGAGTTGTTCTTCAGTTCGATGTTAATGCGGAGGGTAATGTTGAGAACGTAGTAGTTCTTAGAGGTGTAGATCCAGCTCTTGACGCTGAGGCAGTAAGAGTAGTTTCTGCATCACCAGCATGGACTCCAGGAAAGCAGGCAGGCAACGCTACAAAGGTTAGCTATACATTCCCTGTAGTGTTTGCTCTTCGCTAGTCGCAGCAAAGATTTTTTAGTTAAAACTCTATTTGTGTGTGTCGTCCTTGACAAGTTCAGGGGCGACATTTTTGTATGCTAATGGATTGATTTTCTTTAAATTATTAGTATCTTGTAAAGATTTCTGTCCAAATAAGGACAGTTATGCCTTTGAGTAATAATTATTAAGATAATCGTATGAGAATAACTGTATCAGACAAGGGAACTTATGTTTCTCCAGAGATGTCAATTCTATCGATGGCAGAGGAAAGCATCATCTGCTCAAGCAATGACTATAAAGAGACTCCAGATGTGGATGGAGACAATGACCTTGGTGAAATCTAATTCTTTTTTCCTATGAACAAGTCAACAAAACTATTGTCAATACTGTTTGCAGCATCATCTCTTCTTGCTGTATCATGTGATAAGAATAATGATGCAATGAATGAAGATCTTGAGGGCGATGCTCTCATTTCATTTGTGGCACAGAAGCCATCTATTGAAGCTGATACCAAGACTGCATGGAACAGTGACAGGAATGTAGTTACATGGAAGGTGGGGGATAGATTGAAGGTCGCTTGTCTTCGTGACGGAGAGTTCTGGCAGAACAAGTCAGCGGATGCGACATCTGACGCTCCTGCGAAGATCTATACCAGCAAGGGCCTGGAGGAAGACTGTGACGTCGCTTCATTTATGATGAACCAGAGCTCAATCTTCACATGGACAGCTCCAGGATCATATGAATTCTACTCAGTTTATCCTTCCAATCTTTTCTCTAGTGCAGACTTCCCAAATGCTCCGAAAGCAAAAGTGACACTTAGCCCATCACAGCATATGTCAAGCACTTCATTTGACTATGATGCTGATATCCTTTTAGGAAAATCTAAAGAGGCAATTACTGAGGTGGTTACAGAGTTCACCGTAATTCCTATGGTGTTCAAGAGAATGGTCGCTCTTTCTCAGATTACTTTCAAAGGCCTTAAAGATGCTGAAGATGACGAGATCGTAAAGAGCGTTACTCTTCAGGCTCAGGATGATGCAAAGCTTACTGGTCCTGTTACTATTGACATCCTTGATGGAACAATTGACGGATCAGCAGCTAGCAATAAGGTTACTCTCAAGAGCTCTAGCGGAATTGCTCTTGACCAGAATAGCAGTATCACACTTTGGTTCTCAACTCTCGAATTTACAGCAACAAAGCTTGATGTAACTGTCGAGACAGATGTCGCTACATATACTAGAAGCATTGATCTTTCCGCTAATGCAAAGACATTCTCTCGTGACAAGAGAAACATCCTCACAATCAACATGAGCGGAGCTTCCAGAGAAGAAAAGCTTACAGACCAGCCTACAGAAGTTGTGTTCGGAACTCTGGGCTATGAGTCATGGGGAGAATCAGTATCATTCAGTGGAAACTCGAAGAATCAGGTAATCCAGACAAAGGACAATGTTCAGATTACCTACACTAGAAACGGTTCATCTTTGTATGCAAATCAAAACGCAATCAGATTCTACAGGGATAATACAATCAAGATTGATGCTCCGAAGGGATATGTGATCACATCAATCGTATGGGATGGCTCAGGCTTCAAGGGTGATGTGAAAACAAACGTCGTTACCTGCTCATCTTCGACAAGCGCTCTTTCATGGGCGGGAGAGTCTGCTTCCGTCATCTTTACAAGACCAGCGGGCGTATCCGGTTATGAGACTCTTTCTGGTGTGACAGTTACTCTTAAGAAAGACGAGACCACAACAGATCCTGATACTCCGGCAGTGTCTTCGGCAATAGTGACAACAGGAGAAGTTGAAGAAGTGACTTCTTCAACAGCAGTTCTTCCTGGTTATTACACAAATGCATCTGCTCTCCCTACAGAGGTGAGATTCGAGTACGGAACATCATCTGATGCCCTTAATAGTACAGCATATTATAATGACGGTGGTCTGGAATACCCTGAGGGTTCATTCTCAGTAACTATTTCAAGCCTTGCTCCAGGTACAACATACTACTATAGGGCTGTTGTCCAGGTGGGTGACACTGATTTCTTTGGCGCAGTGAGAAGCTTCTCAACTGAGACTGTTCAGGGAGTTGTTCCTAAGGGATGGCTGGAGCTTCCAGCACCAAAATCCGCAGCAAATCTCTATCAGGGACATTTCGGACTTGGCAAGTCCAGAAACTATTCATACCTGTATGATATGAGTACATATACAGCTCTCTGGTCAG
>JAKSJT010000394.1 GCA_024402125.1 Bacteroidales bacterium | reverse complement strand
CACCAGGAGCCTGACCACCTGAGAGGATGATACCTACGTTGAATGCAGGAAGATCCACCTTCTCACCAGCCTCGAAAGTGATAACTGGCATACCATAAGTGTTAGGGAAGAGAGCCTTGATCTCCTCCTGATTGCCTACTGACTGTGTTGCTGCACCTTCAACTGCCTTTACTGGGCCCTGGAGAGCCTTAGGAAGCTTTGGCTGATAAGCAGCACGTGCGATCTGAAGATTTGATTTTACTGACATGTGTTTTATAATTAATATGTTTATATGTTCAATGTTTAATCCCACAAATATAACAAATATTTAGGTATTAAAGAATAGTCAAGGCATGAACAAAAAGAGCAGACCCAACAAAGTCTGCCCTTAAGAAAAAGTATTGTTAGTTATGATTATTTAAGAGTGAGAATTGCTCTTGAAAGATCCTGGCTGTCCGGTCCTATGAAAATCTCGAAATCGCCTGGCTCACAGACATATTCAAGTTCATGGTTGTAGTACTTGAGGTCTTCGGCTGTAATTTCGAATTCAACCTTCTTCTTCTCTCCAGCTTTTAAGAAAATCTTCTGGAATCCCTTCAGTTCCTTTACTGGGCGAGTAGAAGTGCTCAAGCAGTCATGAATATATAGCTGAACAGTTTCCATTCCGTCATAATTACCGGTATTCTTTACTTCAACAGAAGCCTTCACCTTGCCCTTTTCTCTCATGCTGTCTGAAGAAAGTTTGATTGGGCTATACTCAAATGTTGTATAGCTGAGTCCATATCCGAAAGGATACAGTGGAGCGTTGATCACATCCATATAATTGCTTGTAAACTTCTTGTATGGATCATAATCAGGATGAGGACGGCCTGTATTCTTATGATTGTAGTAAAGCGGTTCCTGGCCAACTGACCTAGGGAATGAAGTTGTGAGCTTTCCGCTTGGGTTTACATTACCATAAAGGACATCTGCTATAGAATGACCTGCCTCAGATCCTTCAGACCATGTTACAAGAATCGCATCCATGTTTTCTTCCTCCCAGTTGAGAACAAGAGGACGGCCTGTTGTAAGAACCATTACTATTGGCTTTCCTGTGCTCTTGAGCGCCTTCAGCAAGTCCTCCTGTGCATCTGGAAGAGAGATGTCAGATCTGGAAGCTCCTTCGCCGTTCATTGTATTGGATTCTCCTACGCATGCAACAATCACATCAGCATTTCTAGCGTAAGCCAATGCCTCGGAAATGAGTCTTTCCTGAGGAACTGTATGAATAGGGGCTCCCTTAAATCCTGGCATAAATGTAGCCATTAAACCATACTTCACATTGAACTCGAGATCCTCGTCATACATCATCCATGAACCTTCAGCCTTAGTTACGATGTTATGGGATAATTCTTTGATACCCTGATAGATGCTTACATTCTGAGAATTCATCTTTGACATTGCCCAAGCTCCTGACATTGACTCCTTGTCGTCTGCGAAAGGTCCGATGACAGCTACCTTGGCACTGGTCTTAAGCGGAAGAATTCCGTTGTTCTTGAGAAGCACCTGACTCTCATTGGCAGCCTCTCTAGCGAGAGCTCTAGTCTCATCAGTAAAGATCTCAGTCTTGGCACGTTCTTCGTCAAGATACTTGAAAGGATCCTCGAAAAGACCGAGCTTGTATTTTGCTTCTAGAACTCTTCTGCATGCTATGTCAATATCTTTCTTGGAAATGCGCTTCTCGTCAAGAGATTTCTTAAGAGTTGCAACAAATCCGTCACTGTTCATATCCATGTCAAGGCCTGCCTGAAGTGCTCTTGCAGACACTTCCTGGAGATTGCCGATTCCGTGAGCAACCATTTCCTGAACTGCTGTAGCATCTGATACGACAAAACCGTTGAATCCGAACTGGTCTCTGAGCACATCAGTAAGGAGATACTTGTTTGCGGATGCTGGAATTCCTTCGAACTCATTGAAAGAAGACATGTAGCTGGCTGCACCTGCCTTTGCTGCCTCTGCATATGGTCTCATGAAACCGTTCATCGCTTCCTGACGGCTCAGGAACACTGAATTGTAGTCTCTTCCAGCTTCAGCACCACCGTAGAGTGCATAGTGCTTCACGCATGTCAACACTTCATCCTTGTCGAACTTGTCATCGTGTCCCTGGTAACCATAAACATATGCTTTAGCGATTTCACCACCAAGGTATGGATCTTCTCCAGCACCTTCAACAATTCGGCCCCAACGAGCATCTCTTGCGATGTCTACCATTGGACTGAATACCCAGTTGATTCCACTTGCTGAAGCTTCCTTTGCTGCAGCCCTGGAAGTCCTTTCTATAAGGTCCATATTCCAAGATGTTGAAAGAGCTAGAGGAACAGGGAATATGGTCTGGTATCCATGAATTACATCCATACCGAAGATAAGTGGAATACCGGCACCGGATTCAAGTGCAATTTCCTGAAGCTGACGATTGTAGCTGACATCTCCAGAACCATAGAGTGCACCGATTTCTCCTCTTCTAAGAGCCTTGATATTCTCATCATCCTCTGTGACCTTAAGTGCAGAGATGAATCCACCTGCCGAATGAAGATTCAGCTGACCGATCTTCTGTTCGACAGTCATCTTTGACATAAGATTGTCAATGTATTTGTCCATTTGACTTTTGCAGCCAGTCATTAGCGAAACTGCTGAGAGCAGCGCTAGTGGAATAAGACTTTTTCTAATCATATTAAGACTTTATGGGTTAATCATTTATTCTTTTTTTTGTTAAATTTGCGTAGGTAGATTCAATAATATAATTTCATACAATTGAATATTTATTTAAATCTGCTCTCTACAAATATAATATATTATCGCAATTATTAACTTCGAAAAATAATGAAAGAACTCATTACTCGCCGTCAGGCAATCAAGCAGATGGCAGTTGCAGGAACTGGTATTATCGCAGCAGGCTCAATCCTTGATTCATGCGGATCAAAGCCTTCTACAAATTCTTTAATTGAGATGGAAGCACCGGAGGGAACATCCATTGTTACC
>JAKSJT010000393.1 GCA_024402125.1 Bacteroidales bacterium | reverse complement strand
CTGCTGGAATCTTGTCATCGTTCATAGCAAGACAAGCAGAGCAGCCTGGCTGACGAATCTCAAAACCAGCTTCCTCAAGGATCTTGTCAAGACCCTCCTGCTTGATCTGGTCGAGAACCATCCATGAACCAGGAACAAGCCATGCTGTAACATTCTCGGCCTTCTTCTTTCCCTTAACGATTGATGTGAAAGCTCTGAAGTCCTCGATACGGCCGTTTGTACAAGCTCCGAGGAACACATAGTCAATCTTCTTTCCGAGGAGAGCCTGACCTGCCTCAAGACCCATGTAGTCCATAGCCTTCTTAGCAGAATCTGCTGGGATATTACCGTTAATTGGCATACCCATACCAGGGTTTGTACCATATGTGATCATTGGAAGGATGTCAGCTGCATCATAAACAAGTTCCTTGTCAAATACAGCGTCATCACCGCTCTTAAGAGTCTTCCAATATGCTACTGCCTTGTCCCAGTCCTCTCCCTTAGGAGCGTACTCTCTTCCCTTGATGTACTCGAATGTTGTCTCATCAGGAGCAACAAATCCACCTCTTGCACCCATCTCGATAGAAAGGTTACAGAGTGTAAGACGGCCTTCCATTGAAAGGGACTTAACAGCTGAACCTGCATATTCAACAAAATATCCTGTAGCACCTGAAGTTGTGAGCTTCATCATAAGGTAAAGTGCGATATCCTTAGCGGTTACACCCTTACCAAGCTGACCCTCTACACGGATTCTCATAGACTTAGGCTTCTGCTGAAGGATGCACTGGCTAGCCATAACCATCTCAACCTCAGATGTTCCGATACCGAATGCAACTGCACCCATAGCACCGTGAGTAGAAGTATGAGAGTCACCACAAACGATAGTCATACCTGGAAGAGAGAGACCTCTCTCTGGTCCTACTACGTGAATGATACCGTTCTTTGGGTTAAGCATTCCGAAGTGTGCAAGACCGAACTCCTCAGCATTCTTAGCGAGTGTATCAACCTGCTTCTTTGATACAGGATCCTCGATAGGCTTGTCCTGATCATGTGTTGGAGTGTTGTGGTCAGGCATACAGAAGATCTTCTCAGGACGGAGGCACTTGATGCCTCTTTCCCTAAGACCATCGAAAGCCTGTGGGCTTGTCACCTCGTGTGCATAGAGTCTGTCTATGTAGAGCTGGGTTGGACCATCCTCAATGAGTGAGACTACATGGCTGTCCCAGATTTTGTCAAAAAGTGTATTCATATCTATCTAACTAACTTATTTTGCGAACTTGTTAATACAATCGATGTATGCCTCAACAGATGCTGCTACGATATCTGTGTTAGCACCGAATCCGTAGTATACGTGCTTGTCATGCTCAACCTGCATGTGAACCTTAGCCATATCATCAGATCCACTGTTGATGTTCTGGATAGTGAACTCCTTAAGCGTCATCTTACGCTTGATAATCTGCTTGAGGGCATTGATGGCGGCATCAACTGGACCGTTACCTGTTGAAGCAGCCTCGAACTTCTCTCCTGCGATATCAAGACCGATACTAGCTACAGGACGTACACCCTTACCGGATGTAACCTGGAGATAGTCAAGCTTGACAGCGTGGCTCTCAGTTCTTTCAGCACCTGCGAGTACGAGAAGGTCATCGTCATTTACATCCTTCTTCTTATCAGCGAGTGCAAGGAAGTCCTGATAGATCTTGTCAAGTTTCTCCTTAGAGACCTGAACACCAAGACACTCAAGACGGTACTTCACTGCAGCGTGACCGCTTCTTGCTGTAAGAACGATTGAATTATCGTCGATACCCACATCATGTGGGTCAATGATTTCATAAGTCTGGACATTCTTGAGGACACCGTCCTGATGAATACCGGAAGAGTGAGCGAACGCATTCTTACCTACGATAGCCTTGTTTGGCTGAACTGGCATGTTCATAAGGCTTGATACCATACGGCTTGTAGGATAGATCTTCTGGGTATTGATACCTGTTTCAACCTCAATATCCTTGTGGCACTTGATGATCATTGCAACTTCCTCGAGCGATGTGTTACCTGCACGCTCACCGATACCGTTGATTGTCACCTCTACCTGACGGGCACCGTTAAGGATACCTGCCATAGTGTTTGCTGTAGCCATTCCGAGGTCATTGTGGCAGTGTGTTGAAAGGATAGCCTTGTCAATGCAGTCAACATGCTCCATAAGGTACTTGATCTTTGCACCGTACTCAGATGGAAGACAATATCCTGTTGTATCTGGAATATTGACTACAGTTGCACCTGCCTTGATTACAGCCTCAACGACTCTTGCAAGGTACTCGTTGTCTGTTCTACCTGCATCCTCTGCGTAGAACTCTACATCCTCAACATAACGCTTAGCGTATTTAACGGCCTTGACAGCACGCTCAATGATCTCCTCACGTGTTGAGTTGAACTTATATTTGATGTGGGAATCAGATGTTCCGATTCCTGTATGGATTCTTTTGCGTTTAGCGTATCTGAGCGCTTCAGCTGCGGCATCAATATCCTTCTCCACAGCTCTTGTAAGAGCACAGATTGTTGGCCATGTCACAGCCTTTGAAATCTCTATCACAGAGTTGAAGTCACCTGGAGACGATACTGGGAAACCTGCCTCAATTACATCCACACCTAGGCTTTCCAGTGCCTTCGCTACCTGAATCTTCTCGACAGTGTTAAGCTGGCATCCTGGAACCTGTTCTCCGTCCCTCAGTGTCGTATCAAAAATGTAAACCTTATTGTTGTTCATATATATTATATAATATGTAGAAAAAGTGATAGAGTTAAATTTCAAGGACAGGCGGACTTTCGGTGAGGTTTCATCCCCATGTCCTAGTTCCGCTGTCCTGTATAAGTTAAATTATGAATTACTTCTCGTCGTTCTCTGGACGGAGCTTACGAACTGTAACAGCTGTCTGCCACATCTCGCTCTCGCGGAGAGCTTTAAGCTCTGCCTCAAGACCTACTCGGTAGTCAGGCTTAGAGTTAGCGTCGATAGAGATCTGAGC
>JAKSJT010000392.1 GCA_024402125.1 Bacteroidales bacterium | reverse complement strand
TAACAGAATTCTTTACAGAAACAGCAAAGCGTGAACTTGTTACAGGTAAACAAGATGGTACTGCTGATGGCGAATTCGATATCAATAAGCAGGCAGTTGTATCTCAGAAGATGACAATGTCTGGTTCTGTATCGCTTACATTTGATCCTAAGACAGGTAAGTTCTCGGGAATCGGTGGAGCAGGTAAGAACTCAGTTATCCTTGATTTATCTACACTTGAGCCAGCAGGAAGATTTGAGAATATTGAAGTTGATTTCTCAACAACAACAATGTACAACAACTCAGGTACTTCAACTATCGCAGCATCAAATGGTGATGAGAATAAGCTTGGTTCAGGACGTAAGCTTGGTTAGATGAGTGGTGTTACTATCCAGCACGATGGTAGAATTTATGCATCTTATGACAATGGTATGTCAAGACTTCTTGGACAGATTGCAACAGCAGAATTCTCTAATGCATCTGGTCTTGAGAAGCAGGGCGATAACCTCTACAAGTCAAGCCAAAACTCAGGTGAGTTCAATGGTATCGGTGTTGAGGTTACAGCTGGTGGTGGATATATGACAACTGGTGTACTCGAGATGTCCAATGTAGACCTTTCAGCAGAGTTTACAGAGATGATTACAACACAGCGTGGTTTCCAGGCTAACTCACGTATTATCACAGTTTCAGATACACTTCTTGAAGAGCTTGTAAATCTTAAGAGATAATTAGTTCTGTAATAGGCTAAAATTATAAAAAGTAAGACGGGCAGGGAGCATAAACTCCCTGCCCTTTAACACTTTTGTTACGGAGAAAATGTTATGATAGAAATTACAAAACTGAATGGCACAAAAACACTGATAAATCCTGACCTTATTGAGATGGTCGAGTCTACTCCAGATACGATGATTACACTTACTACAGGAAGGAAATTAATTGTAAAAGAAAGTAGACAAGAAGTGAATAATTTAGTAAAATCGTATAGAAAGGAAATTTCTGTCAACTGATTCAATTTTTGCTGAATTTTTTGATAGTAAATAGGGGTTTTTATCGTGGATATTGCTACAATTATAGGCTTACTGGTCTGCTTTATACTCTGTATTTTCGGTATCGTATATAGTAAGACAGGTATCAACTTTGGAGCCATCGTCAGTTTCCTTGATGTACCATCGGCACTTATCACATTCGGTGGTGCCTTCATGTGTATTCTGGCGTCATATTCCATTCCTGAATATATTGCAGGTTTTAAGTCTATTTTGTTGACCTTCAAAGGATCCAGTGATGATATCTCTGGAGTTATAAAAAAGATAATCGATCTCTCCAACGTAGCACGTAAGGAGGGCTTGTTGTCGTTAGAGGAAGCTGCAGGCGAGTTGGATGATGCCTTCATGAAGAAGGGTATCCTTCTTATCGTTGATGGTACTGATCCAGAACTGGTTAGAGCCATCATGGAAACAGAGATGGTAAGTATGGATACAAGACACCGCGCCAAGATTGGTTTCTGGGAGAACCTCGGAGCCATGGGTCCTGCCTGGGGTATGATTGGTACACTTATCGGTCTTGTTAACATGCTCCAGAACATGAGTGATCCATCATCGATTGGACCATCCATGGCGGTTGCCCTCTTAACTACATTGTATGGTTCAATGCTTGCAAACTGGATATGTGCCCCAGTAGGCGCAAAGCTTAAGCTGAGGAACGAAGCCGAGATGCAGGTTAAAGAGATAATGATTGAAGGACTCTTATCAATACAGGCTGGTGAGAACCCACGAGTTATCGAGGAGAAGCTTAAGTCCTTCCTGAACCCAGCTGCTAAGGCGGCTATGGAAGCCCAGGGAGGTGATCAGGATGGCTAAGAGAAAGGCTGAGGAAGCACCTAAAGGAGCACCGGCGTGGCAAAGTACCTTCGCCGACCTTATGAACCTGCTTTTGTGTTTCTTCGTATTGCTGTTCTCTATGTCTACTGTGGACGCTCAGAAATTTGAGGAGATTGCATCCTCATTTTCCAATACATTCAGTATATTTTCAGCGGGTGGTTCTTCCTTCGATGAAGGATTGCTTATCAGCAATGGTATCAGTCAGTTGAACAATCTTGACAGATATATCAACAATACTGGTGCAGCAGCTGAGCAGACAGCAAAGAACAATGCGCTGAAGAAGGATGAAAGTACTGATGAGGAAGAACTGAAGAAGGCTTTGGAGGAAGCTCAGCTCGAAGAGAATGAGCAGAAGGCAGAGGAACTCGGTGAAGCTCTTCAGGAGAACGGACTCGATAAGGACGTAGACATTGATTTTACATCACAGTATGTGCAGTTAACACTAAAGGGATCAGTTCTATTTGATTCTGGTTCAGCAACTCTTAGATCAGAGGCTATGCCGATGATTCAGAAGATTGCGATGATTCTTGAAAGATATGGTGATGGAACCATTGAGATAGAGGGACATACAGATAGCGTTCCTATTAGCACAAGCAGATTTGAAAGCAATGATGTGCTTAGCTCATACAGAGCGCTTGCGATGTTTGATTATCTGGTTCAGAACACATCTTTAGACCCTGCTAAGATTAAACATTCCGGACGAGGAGAATATGTTCCAGTAGCGGACAATTCGACACCTGAAGGAAGAGCAAAGAACAGGCGTATAGAGATTAAGATATATAACAATCTCAGTTCGGACTGAGGAGGAATGTAGCTAATGAAAAAGAATATGTTATCAATCGTGATTTTGGCACTTTTAGTTGTCAACATTGCATTGACTTCAGTGATGTTGTTCTCTGTTACAGGAACAATGAAAAAGAGCGCTAAGCTGATTGATGGAATATCAAGTGCATTATCACTTGAGGTTGCATCACCTGCAGACACAACTGAGGATGCAGCATCGGCTATAACTGTGGACGATATTCAGGTATATGCAATTGAGAATCAGATGACAATCTCGCTTGCTAAGGGAGCTGATGGAGAGGCTCATTTCTGTCTTGTATCAGTTTCACTGTCACTTAATACTAAGGACCCTGATTACGAGAAGTATGGCGCTACA
>JAKSJT010000391.1 GCA_024402125.1 Bacteroidales bacterium | reverse complement strand
TTCAATCTTGAGATTGATGTTCTTTATAACCGGTTCATCTCCCTTACTGTATTAGAACACCACATCCTCGAATGAAATGCCACCATTTCTGACTTCGAGTACAGGATCATCATCCTGATGCATTGAAGGATTGTGAGAAATGACTTCTGCGACTCTCCTTGCACTTGCTATACTCATTGTCAGAAAGACAACAACCATAGAGAGCATCATAAGAGATACCAGAATCGCCATGACATACGAGAAAAGAGATGTCAGCTGGCCTGTTGTCAGTTCTCCGGACACAATGAAAGTTGCACCAAACCACGACAGGGCGATCATGGATCCGTATGTCACAAGGTTCATAACAGGTCCATTGAGGTTCATCATAACCTCAGCTCGCACGCTGAGCTTATAGATAAGGTCAACAGCTAGCCTGAACTTAAGTGACTCGTGATTTTCCCGGACAAATGACTTCACTACCCTGATGCCGGCGACATTCTCGCGGACCAGAGCATTGAGGTCATCATACTTTCTCATCATCTCCGCAAACAGCTTCATTGACCTTGAGACGATGAAATACAGGCTGACTGTCAGTATAACGATTGCAACAAGGAATATCAGACTCACCTTCGGGTTAATCGCAAAGCACATGAACATGCTGAAGATGATTGTAAGCGGAGCCCTTGTGGAGATTCTCATGAGCATCTGGAATGCGTTCTGGATGTTGCTCACATCAGTAGTCATTCTGGTGACAAGGCTAGGGGTGCTGAACTTATCAATATCCTTGAAGGAGAACTTCTGGATATTGGCATACATCGCCTCCCTGAGGTTCGCTCCGAATCCAGATGATGAGTATGCAGCATATCTACCTGACTGTATACCGAAATAGAGGCCCAGAAGAGCCATAGCTATCATAAGAGCACCATAGCCAACTACTGCTGCCATATTGCCCGCAATGATTCCCTTGTCGACAATGGAAGCTGTCACAAAGGTGACAAGAGTCTCCATCAGGACGACAAGACCGGTAAACACAGGTGTAAGAATAGCGGACTTCTTATACTGCTTTACATATCTGAGTAGAACTTTGATCATCGGCAGAAATGGATACTATGCTTTTTCAGCACCGGCATGAGCTTCGCTGTATTCACTGTTAAGCTCAGCAATCTCTTTTTTCCCTGCAACGTAATCGTCGTAGAACTCATCATATTCTCCATCAAGCGCTTCCTTCACTATCTGGATACGCTCCATAGGAGTTGTGTCTTTAATTAGTATACTCATAAAGCGAATTTATGAAAATTCTCAAAATTTTGTACACCATCTTCGAGAACAAAATTCAAGCCATGTATATATAACAATACATAGCGCTAAATAATTCTACTGTCATTATCTGAGTCTACTCCTCGAGAGCAGTATAACGCAACGTCCAAAATGTTGGAAAAATGTATAAAATACCTCAAAATCATGTTGGAAAAATGTATGAATTACTCTAAAACAACCTTGGAAAAATGTAAATAATGACCTAAACTTGCATTGGAAAAATGTATAAAGCACCAATAATAGCCTCAGAAAAGTATGATAGGGCGTAATCTGGACAAGTACATAGAGAATCACTATAAGAACAATACATCATCTCTTCTTCTTAAAGGAGCAAGACAGGTCGGCAAGACTTACGCGATAAGAAAGTATGCTCAAAAGCATGGAATAAATCTTATAGAGATCAACTTCTATGAGGACGAGTCGGCAAGAAGTCTTTTCAAAGGGACGAACAATGTAAAAGATATCTTATTGAGAATCTCTGCACATACCCATCAGAAGACTTCTCTTCCGAACACAATGATTTTCTTTGATGAGGTGCAGAAATGTCCTGATGTGATCACTTGGATCAAGTTCCTCGTTGATGAGGGTAGCTGCAGATATGCGTTGAGCGGTTGTCTCCTTGGAGTAGAGTTGAAAGATATCGAGAGCGTACCTGTAGGATACATGGCAATAAAAGAGGTTTATCCGCTCGATATGGAAGAGTTCGCAAAGAATCTCGGAATGTCTGATGAGGTCCTGGAACATGTCAGGAATGCATTTGAGAATCTGACTCCTGTTGACAAGGTAATCAATGACTCACTTCTGACTATGGTGCAGCTATACCTTGTAGTTGGAGGAATGCCTGCGGCTGTACAAGCTTACCTTGACACTAACGACCTGAATGTAGTGGCAGAGAAGCACAAGGAAATCATTGATCTCTACAAATGGGACATAAGCCAGTATGACCGCGATGAGAAACTACAGGTCAATGAGATCTTCGACCTGATTCCGTCTGAGCTTGATTCGAAAAACAAGAGATTCATTCTCAAGAATCTAAACGAGTATGCTAGATTCTCAAAATACGAGAACGGTTTTGTGTGGCTGAAAAATGCCGGTGTTGCTATACCTACACTGAACATTACTGAGCCTGTACCAACTTTAAAACTGAATGAGCAGCGTAATCTATTAAAACTATTCCAGAATGATGTTGGACTTTTGACTTATCAGTATGCACCAGGTATCCAGCTCAAGTTGCTACAGGGAGAAATCAAGCTGAACCATGGTGCCATCTATGAGAATCTGACAGCTCAGGAGCTGTATTGTCATGGTCACGCTGGGAAAGAACACGAACTGCACTATTTCAATAGCAAGAAACTCGGAGAACTGGACTTTGTCATTGTCCAGGACGGAGAAGTGATTCCGATTGAAGTGAAGTCGGGGAAGGACTATAATCGCCATAATGCATTGAACAATGTCCTTGAAGTGAAGAATTTCGAGATAAACAAAGCATATGTTCTTTGTAACGATAATGTAGAAGTTATCGGGAAGCGAATCTATCTGCCAATATATATGCTGATGTTCATGCACAAGCATCCAGTTCCAGAAAAACAGGTTTTCCAGTTTTCTTTAAAGGATCTCGGAGTCGGAAGATAGACTTCTTGCCTACTCGTTCTGGGCTTACAAGACATAATTGTCTCGATTAAAATCATAGGAGCTGCAGTCCTAGAACAGGAAGTAGATGAATGTCAGCA
>JAKSJT010000390.1 GCA_024402125.1 Bacteroidales bacterium | reverse complement strand
CTGTGGAAGACGGATATGCTTATCCTAAGGGCGATAAGAAGAGATGCCTTGCACCGATCATCGACAACTGTGACATTGTCGCTTATGTACACTCCAACGGTGTGGATGACAATGGAAAAGAAATCCCTTCATCCGCTTATTTCGTTCAGACAAACAGATTCTTTGCAAGAAGCAGATATCCGCATATCGTTCCTATGATCGAGGAATTCACAATGGACAACCTCGTAAAGCCAATCAATGACGGTATTGCAAAGCAGGCAGAATTTGATGGCATCACTACTGTTGACCACTCCGTACAGGTAGAGCAGAACACCACGCAGGAGAAGTCCTATGACGAGCTGATGGCTGAACTGCAGGAATGCGGCGAATCCATGGCCTCTGCAGGTAAGTACGAGCAGCTTCAGGACATTGTAGCAAGTGTTCTTGGTCAGGGTAAGAAGGCAGGCGAATTAAAGAAGGGACAGGAGCAGATCATCCAGGTACTTATCAGTGAGCTCCGTGATGCGCTTAATTCATAATAAGGGAAATCAATATGAAGTTATGTATCATCTGGAATAAACCTATCGTTGATACAGAGCAGACCGGTCCATACAAGGGGCGGTCTGCTCATAAGAGCTGTTTTACTTCCATGACATCTCTTATTCGTAAGGATAAGAAGGAAAAGGTAAAGGAAGAGGCTAAACCGGCGGTAAAGGAACTAAAAACTTCCAAGCCCAAGGTCAGAGTTACCGAAGAGCAGTATCAGGCCAAGATGCAGGTAATCGCATTTCTTGAAAAGCTGACCGGAGAGACGGCAAAGGCAAAGACGTACAAGCTTACAGAGGATTACTGTGCGAAGTATGGATTTGATTATAACGGAATTCTTGATGCGCTTCAGTATTTTTATGAGTATCTTGATAATCCGCCACAGGGTGACTGTATCGGCATCGTTCCCTACATCTATGATGAGGCACAGGCATACATGTCATGGTTAAGGGGAGCCGAGGCGGAGAATTCATTAGTCAATGCAGATGAGATAATGGACATGTACCCGCAGAAGCGCGTGACAGTCAAAAAAAGAAAGGCAGCCGCTGATCTGATAGACATTTCAGCGATTGGTGGGGAGTAAGCCCATGAACACAGCATTATTTGACAAAAGAAGCGTTTTTCAGGTTCTCGGGGGGCTGATGAAATGCCCCGAGTACATCGATGAATACGGTGTAGTAGATACTGATTTTGAGGTGGAAGCATTTTACCGGCTTATATATTCGGCAATCCATAACCTGTACCATCAGAATGTAAAGGTCATTGATAGCTTTGCAATCGATTCACTTCTTTCCCATTACGATACCCAGTACCAGATATTCGAGTCCAATAAGGGCGTGGAATATTGTATGCAGGCAATGGAAATATGTGAAATCGATAACTTCACCTATTATCTGGAAAAGGTAAAGAAGTTCAGCTTTCTAAGGTACCTTGAGAGCGAGGGATATGACGTAAGGAAGATATATGACTACACCATAACCGATCCGATACAGCAGGAAGCTGAAATGGAGAAGCTGGATACGATGTCGATTCCTGAAATGATCAATCTGATTGAAGGAGCACTCGTTATCAACAGCAAGCTCAAGTTCTGTCTGACATCACAGAACAAAGGACAGCTTGCAGGAGTCGGACTTATGGAAGTAAAGGAACGTCTTAAGGAAGAACCTGAGTTTGGCCCGCCTTTGCAGTCGCCTTTTCTAACGACTGCTGCCAGAGGTGCAAGACTGAAGAAGATATATGTCCGTTCATCATCCACTGCAGGAGGTAAGACGAGAACCGCACTTGCAGATTTCTGTAAGATCTCCATCCCATGGTATTACGACCTAGATCAGAAGAAGTGGATACATACCGGCTATTCTGAACCGGCACTTGTAATCAGTACCGAGCTTGAAGTTGACGAAGTGCAGACGATAGTCCTTGCCTACGTATCCGGTGTCCCTGAAGACCATATTCTGAGCGGCGAATATAAAGGAAATGAGGAAGAACGTGTTGACCAGGCCATCCAGTACATTTCATCATCAGCACTGTACATTGAGACATTATTCAATTTCTCTATTCAGGATGTAGAAACCGTCATAAAGAAGTACCACCGTATCGAAGGTGTGAACTATGTATGCTTTGATTACATCCATATGTCCACGAGGCTTATAAGCGAAATCAGCGGCGAGACACATGGAATGAAGAACCTTAGAGAAGACCAGATCCTCTTTCTCTTCATTGATAAGTTGAAGACCCTGTGCAATACGCTTGGAATCTTCATACTTACCATGACGCAGCTCAATGGAACTTATAAGGATTCACCGATTAAGGACGAGACAATGCTGAGAGGTGCCAAGTCACTGGCAGATAGAATAGACCTTGGGGAAATATCACTTCCACCAACACAGGGAGACCTTAAGGCGGTCAAACCTATCATAGCAAAGCTTGTCAACAAGCCAGAGCCGAATCTGGTAAGGCACATCTACAAGCTTAGAAGAGGAAAGCTCTCTAAGATCAGAATCTGGCAGTATGCAGATCTTGGTACCTGCCGTACTACGGATTTATTTGTTACCAATTATGATTATAAGCTGATTCCGGTTGAAGCGACACAGATCGACATGGTAGAAGAAGCCATTAAGAACGAATCCGTTAACAGCGAAGAAATTACCATGACAAACGAAGAGGCGACAGAAGCGGCTAAGACATTATTTGACTGGTGAGGTGAAGATATATGCCATACATTAATAAAACAGCATTATTAAATTCACTTACAAAGGAAGATATTGTCAAAATTGTAGAGAGTCTCGGAAGTAATGGACATAAGACCGGAAGTTCCGGCGAACTGATCTTCCAGACGGTGTGCCACAACAGCCAGTCATGGAAGCTGTACTATTATCACGAGGCAAACGGAAACTATCCGCCGAGAGTGTTCCACTGTTTCACCAAATGCGGTGATTCTTTCAGTATTGTGGAACTGGTGATCCGTTCACATAGGGCAAAAGGAAAAATTATTTCCTATTATAATGCATTGCTCTATATAGCGAATGTGGTTGGAAAGA
>JAKSJT010000039.1 GCA_024402125.1 Bacteroidales bacterium | reverse complement strand
ACGCCCCTTTGAGCGCAGAATATATCTACAAACTACAACGTTGAATCGAAGTGATAAAAATATATTTGACAGCACTTGGAAAAACCATAAGAATATATAAGGATTTAGAAATTGATACGAACAAAAGGTGAAAATTTGTTCTTTTAAATCATTTTACATATCGGTGGATATCAAGCAGATAGTATCTATTTTCAAGAAATAGTCGTATATTTGCACGAATAATAAACCTAAACAATTATTTATATGTGTGGTATTGTAGGATACACAGGATACAGAGAGGCCTATCCAATTCTGATTAAAGGTCTCCATAGACTTGAATACAGAGGTTATGACTCATCCGGAGTCGCTCTTCTAAAAGAATCAAAAGGCACCAGACCTAACATCTATAAGGCTAAAGGAAAAGTTTCCGACCTGGAAGCATTGGCTTCCGACAAGGACAGAAGCGGAACTGCCGGCATTGCTCACACAAGATGGGCAACTCACGGCCTTCCTAACGAAACAAACGCTCATCCACATACTTCCGAGACAGGAAGACTCACAATTGTTCATAACGGAATCATCGAGAACTATGCTGTCCTCAAAGAACAGCTGATTTCAAAGGGATATCACTTCAAAAGCGAAACTGACACTGAGGTACTTGTTCAGCTTATCCAGTACACAATGGATACAACGGAGTCCAGCCTCTGTGAATCCGTCCGAATCGCCCTTCAAAGTGTAATTGGAGCATATGCTATCGTAGTTCTGGACGCAGAAGATCCTGAGACAGTTGTCGCTGCCAGAAAATCCAGCCCAATGGTTATCGGTATCGGAGAGGGCAACTGCGAGTTCTTCATCGCAAGTGATGCCTCCCCTATCGCTGAGTACACCAACAGAATGGTCTACCTCAAGGACGAGCAGATAGCACTCTGCAAAAGAGGAGAGGACCTTCAGGTCCTTAACCTTGAAGGAGACGAGGCGGAGGTCAGTGTAAAGAAGGTCAAGCTTAACCTCAGCATGCTTGATAAGGGTGAGTTCCCGCACTTCATGCTTAAGGAAATCTATGACCAGCCACAGTGCCTTCGTGACTCAATGCGCGGAAGAATTGTCGGAAACGCTAGAAGAGTCGTTCTCAGCGCCGTAACTGAGCATAGAGAGGAACTCCTCAACGCCAGAAGAATCGTAATTATCTCATGTGGTACTTCATGGCATGCTGGTCTTATCGGAAAACAGCTGATTGAAGATTTCTGCAGAATACCTGTCGAGGTCGCATACGCCAGTGAGTTCAGATACAGTGATCCGGTTATTGACTCGAAAGATGTCGTAATCGCAATCTCCCAGTCAGGAGAGACAGCCGATACACTTGCTGCGATTCAGCTCGCGAAGGAAAGAGGTTCACTCATCTTCGGTATTGTCAATGGAATCGGCAGCAGCATCGCCAGAGCATCTGACACCGGTACATACATTCATGTGGGTCCTGAAATCGGTGTTGCCAGCACAAAGGCCTTCACTGGCCAGGTAGCTGTTCTTACTCTTATCGCTCTTGCAATCGCCTACGAAAAGGAATCAATTTCAGACGATACATTTAGAGAGACACTCCAGGAGCTTTCAGTCATTCCAGACAAGATGGAGATTGTCCTTCAGCAGGACAGCAAGATAAAGGCTATCGCCGAGAAAATCGCACGGAAGAGCAACGCCCTGTACCTAGGACGTGGCGTAAACTATCCTGTTGCACTTGAAGGAGCCCTGAAACTAAAGGAGATCAGCTACATCCATGCAGAGGGATACCCGGCAGCTGAGATGAAGCACGGTCCTATCGCACTTGTTGACGACCAGATGCCGGTTGTATTCATTGCGACGCACCACCAGCTCTATCAGAAAATTGTGAGCAACATGCAGGAGGTCATCGCACGAAAGGGAAAGATTCTCGCTGTTGTGACAGAGGGAGACACCCTTGTAAAGGAGATGGTCGAATACACAGTGGAAGTTCCTCAGACTCTTAACTGTCTGGCTCCGCTTCTTAGTGTAATCCCGCTTCAGCTCCTGGCTTACCATGTGGCCGTAGCAAAGGGGCTTGATGTTGACCAGCCTAGAAACCTCGCTAAGAGCGTAACTGTTGAATAGATTAGTAACGAATAGAGACAAAATAATATATGGCAAAAACATATTTTGACATAACAAAAGAGCAGATTGAGATACTTCAGGCAGCAGGCTGCAACTGCGAAGACTGGAGCAAGTTCAAGGTAACTGAGAAGTTCGATCCGACAAAACTCAGAAATGTCACTTTCAGCGGTGAAATCAGAATCGGAGCACTCGAAGGAAGTTTCACTCTTCCTGGCGGAATCGTCCGTCCTTCGTTCATTTCACACGCAACAATTCATAACTGTACTATCGGAGACGGATGTTTCATCAGAAACATTCAGAACTACATAGCGAACTATGACATAGAAGACGGTGCTTACATTGAGAATGTCGGCATCATCGCAATCGACGGAAAGACTTCTTTCGGTAACGGTGTAAAGGTATCCGTTCTCAATGAGACTGGTGGTCGTGATGTAAAGATCTTTGACAAGCTCACATCACATCAGGCATACATGTCAGCTCTTTACAGGTACAACCCTGAATTTATCGAGAAGCTCGATGCCTTGACTGACAGCTATGTTGAGAAAACGATCTCTGACAGAGGAATCATCGGCAAAGGTGCCAAGGTTATCAACTCCCAGAGCATCATCAATGTTAAGATAGGCGCATACGCTTCCATCATTGGTGCAGCACGTCTCAATAACGGAACAATCAACTCAATCAAGGAGGCTCCTGTCTCTATCGGACAAGGTGTTATCTGTGAGGATTTCATCATCTGTAGCGGCAGCCATGTCCTTGATGGAACAATGATGACAAAATGCTTTGTCGGTCAGGCATGTGCATTCGGTCATGGATACTCGGCATCCGATTCGCTCTTCTTCTGCAATTGCCAGGGAGAAAACGGTGAGGCATGTGCAATTTTTGCCGGTCCTTTCACTGTGACACACCACAAGAGCACACTTCTTATCGCTGGTATGTTCTCATTCATGAACGCCGGATCAGGATCCAACCAGAGTAACCATATGTACAAGCTCGGACCTATCCACCAGGGAACACTTGAAAGAGGAGCAAAGACAGCATCTGATTCATACATCCTCTGGCCATCCAGAGTTGGTGCTTTCTCCCTTGTTATGGGACGTCATGTAGCACATTCGGATACAACGAACCTCCCTTTCTCATAACTTATCGAGAATCACAAAACGACATACCTTGTTCCAGGCGTGAACCTTAGAAGCGTAGGTACAATCAGAGATGCGCAGAAGTGGCCAAAGAGAGACGGAAGAAAGGATCCGGAGAAGCTCGACTGCGTGAACTTCAACCTTCTGTCACCTTTCACAATCCAGAAGATGATGAAGGGTCTTTCAACCCTCGAGAACCTTAGAGCTTCCAGTGGAGAGCTTAGTGACCTCTACTCTTTCCACTCAACAAAGATCACAAACTCTTCGCTTAAGAAGGGTATCAAGTTCTATACAATTGCTATTGACAAGTTCATCGGAAACTCCCTTATCTCCAGGATTCAGGATCCGGACGGAGAATTCTCAATATCCTCGGAGGAAGAACTCCGCAACCGTCTGAAACCAGACTCTCCTATCGGATCTGGCGAATGGGTGGATGTATCTGGACTCATCGCCCCAAAGAGCGAAATCATAGCTCTTATGAAGGATGTATCCAGCGGTTACATCAAGTCCCTTGAAGAGGTGAATGAGGCATTCGCCACAATGCATAAGAACTACTACTCATATGAGTGGACATGGGCATTCCAGCACATACAGGAGATCTATGGAGTGAACCCTTCTAAGATGACATTCGAAGATGCAAAGTCAATCATCAACAGATGGAAGGATGCTGTTGTCAGCCTTGACAAGATGGTATATGATGATGCAAACAAGGAGTTCAACCTCGCATCTATGACAGGCTATGGCGCCGACGGAGGAAAGGAGCAGAAGATCCAGGACTTCGAGCAGGTTAGAGGTGATGTTGAGAACAACGAATTCGTTCAGTCAATCCTAAGGCACATTGAGATAAAGACGGACCTTGGTAATAGAGCTTTAGCAGCCCTTAAAGAATGCTTATAATACTATCGTCATGACAATAGAAAAGCAGCACCATTTTTGGATAGACTCCAGAAGGGGGCTGCTCTTTTTCTTTCTATTTGATCTCCTTTCCGTAAATACGGCGTCTTTTATGCTGTCTAGACTCAAAAGAGTTCCATAGGTTCTGAACCGCATGATTGTCTTCCAGCTCAGGATTTGTCTCAGCGTACTTGAAACCGAACTTCCAGAGTTTTGGAATCAGCTCATTGATAATCAGTGCAGGTATTCCCTTTGACTGAAGTTCCTTCTTTGCCGCAATTAGCATCATATCAACTGTGTCTGTCTTTTTCAGGTACAATGCTCTAAGAAGATGATACCATCCGAACGGGAAGTACTTTCCATTAGCCTTCTGAAGGGCTTCTGACATTGACGGAATCATGATTCCGAATGCGACCAGCTCCCCTTCCTTGTTGTTAATGAACGTCACAAGTTCCAGGTCAATCATTGAGAGGTACTGGTCCACATACTGCTTGATCTGCTTGTCTGAAAGTTTGGAATAGCCGTATAGAACGCAGTAAGTATTATTGATAAGGTCAAACAGCTTGTATCCTATACCCTTCTCATTGATTTCTTTTCTGGTATATTTGACAACCTGAAGTTCGTACTTCTCCTTAATGATATTCGAGAATCTTGCTATCTTCTCCGGAATTGCGTCAGGAACCGTGATACGCCTTTCAACCCAATCAGTCTGCTTCGTGAAACCCAGCTTCTCAAGATGCTCCTTGTAGTACGGATGATTGTAGAACGTTATCATTGTTCCAAGCTCTTCGAAACCTTCTACCAGCATTCCTTCGGTATCAAAGTCCGTAAATCCCAATGGACCCTCAATGCTAGTCAGTCCCCTCTCCTTCGCCCAGGACTCAACTGCTCCGATAAGAGCCGATGATACTTCCTCATCATCGATAAAGTCAATCCACCCGAAACGGACCTCGTTCTTATTCCAGGTCTCGTTAGCTCTTGTGTTCAGAATTGCTGCGACCCTACCGACAACCTCTCCATCTTTATACGCCAGAAAATATGCCGCATCACAAAACTCGTATGCTGCATTGTGCTTCTTTGAGAAAGTCTTGTAGTCATCTGCAACTAGTGTAGGGACATAATAAGGATTTCCCTTATATAGTTTGTTGGGATATTCGCAGAAAGTCTTGAGTTGGCATTTAGTTACTGCCTGGATTATTTCTACTGTCACGATAATACTGTTCTATTTTTGACAAATATAGTCACCTTTTTGGACAATTATCCCTAGGATAAGGATTATTCTCTGTGCATCCAATTCTCTATTCTAATGCAGGCGATTCGGCTCATATGCTTTTCATAATTAATGCGTCAAGGAAACCCTGAAATCTTCAGTTTTTGGGAGGAATTGACGCTGCCTTTTGTTGTTAATATGTGATACTTTTAGTGAATTTGTTCTAAGCAAGTAGAGAGAAACATATGACCTAGGCGGTTGTATGTTCTGTCTGCTATTTTTGTTTCAGGACATGTTGGGAAAGGTTACTGTCACTGCAAAAATGCAGATTTATCTTGGAGAGGAACAGAGGGGGCTGATCTTTGAGACCGGTCGTCTCTACCGTATGGCATGTAACGAGGTGTCCAAGTATGTCTTTGACAGTGACTGCATGAACTTCTATAAGGTCAATGACGCTTTCGTGATTTCAAAGATGCAGCAGTTCTCTAGACCAACTGAGGTAGCTAGAGAATTTTACCCCCCTAGATGAGGCACCATGATACGTCTAGGCATATAAAAGGCTGACCTTAAGCCTCTAGGACTTTTGGGTCAGCCTCATTCTTAGTTATTTATGATGCCATTCTAGATATCCAGAGCGGCATGATAGCCTTCGTATACAGCTTTTGTTATATTAGCTGGTCTGACACAGTCACCGACCTCTCTAACATATGGAGCACATCTTCTAAGAGCGTCGACGTCTGCTCTATTTGAGCTCTGGCCAACAGCGCAGATAACAGTCTTTCCAGGGACAAGGACCTCGTTACCATCCTTATCACGACAGACAACTCCCTCTAGTGTGATCTTAAGACCTGCATAGCAAGTATGAGCCTCACAGAACTCAGCGACCTTTCTCATAAGGATAGGACGGTTACGGATATTGCAGTCAGGAGCAAGTGTATCACGCATTTCAACGAGATGAACCTTCTTTCCTTCCTGTCCAAGGTGAACAGCGCACTCACATCCTGCAAGGCCACCACCGAGTACAACTACAGAATCCTGAACCTTCTCCTTCTCGAGATAGTAGTTGTTGACTACAACAACATTGTCGCCGTCAATTCCTGGGAGGTTAGGAACGATAGGATTTGATCCAACAGCAAGGATAAGAGCATCTGGTTTCTCAGCAGCAACATACTCAGGTGTAACCGTTGTATTAAGACGGATGTCCACGCCCTCAGCGATAGCCTGACGCTCAAATGTAAGTCCAAGCTGATACATCTCATACTTGAACGAAATTGCCTGTTCTGACTTAAGTATACCACCAACCTTGTCTGACTTCTCACAGAGGATAACTTCATGACCTCTCTGGGCTGCTGTGACTGCAGCCTTAAGGCCAGCAACACCTGCTCCTACAACCATAACCTTCTTCTTGTGAGCAGCAGGAAGAACCTCCATTCCCTCAATCTCTCTACCGATCATAGGGTTAACTGCGCATCTTCTAGTGAAGGTGACTGGTCTTTCAGCCATACATGTGTAGCAGCGTAGACATCTTACAATCTTGTCCTCTTCTCCTGCCATAACCTTGTTTGGAAGGAATGGGTCTGCAAGAAGCTGTCTTCCCATATACACGATATCAGCCTTACCTGATGCAATGATCTCTTCCATCTGGTCAGGGTCACTAAGACCACCGATTGTAGCAACTGGTTTGCTGACATGCTTCTTGATTTCAGCAGCGAGCCAAACGTTAACTCCATGAGGATCGAACATTGGAGGTGTTGTGTTGAAGAAACCGAACTGATATGATCCAGCTGATACATGGATAATGTCAACAAGGTCCTCAAGAGTATGAGCAATCACGCATCCATCCTCGATACCATAACCACCATCAAATAGTTCGCTACCACTTAGTCTGAGTTCGATTGGGAATCCAGGGCCCACAGCGTCTCTAACAGACTGGAGCACTTCTCTTGCGAAGCGGATACGGTTCTCAAGAGTTCCACCATACTCATCTGTACGGTGGTTAAGATATGGTGAAAGGAACTGGTGGATAAGCCATCCGTGGCCTGCATGAACCATGATCATCTCATAGCCTGCTCTCTTACAAAGAGCTGCATTTTCTCCATATGCCTTGACAATATCAGCGATCTGCTCCTTTGAAAGAGCCTTCACTGGACGACCATCAGGACGAGTTCCATCACTTGGGCCCCACTGGCAAAGAGAGGCTTTCTTATTCTTATCTGACATGTATGTTCCTGCATACTGTCCTGAGTGAGACAACTCGATACTAGGAATAGAGCCATGTCTACGGATTGCATCAGCAACAAACACATGAGCCGGAAGGCATCCTACTGTCTCGAGGTTCAGATGAAGCATGTGGCTTCCGTCTGTCTCTGGATGAACAACAAGCTCGCTGACAGTTACCGATGCAGCACCACCCTTTGCTCTGAGTTCGTAGAAACCCTGAGTCCCTGGACCAGGACAACAGTCTGGAGTAATGTCAGTTGCACCCATAGGTGCTGAGAACATTCTGTTACGGAAAATGACTCTACCAATCTGAATAGGACTGGTTAGATGAGGATATTTCTCTGGATTAAGCATAGAAAAAAAGTGTATGTGTTGTGTTATTATTATTCTTTGGTCTTTAAAGTTAAAGAAATAATGGAACTAAAGCAAAATGGAATGCCTTTAATTGTTATACTCCAGGTTGTATGATGCACGAAAAACCAATATCTTTGCAACCCTATGAGAGATTTTGCAGCAATCGATTTCGAAACAGCCAATGAATGTCCTACCAGCGTATGCTCGGTGGGTATTGTCATTGTTCGTGACGGAGTAATAGTCGATTCCTTCTACCATCTTATCCAGCCGGAGCCGAACTTTTACAAATGGTTCTGCCAGCAGGTTCACGGACTCGGTCACAAAGACACCGACGATGCTCCTGTATTTCCTTATGTCTGGGAGAAGATTGCAGATAAGCTTGAAGGTCTTCCACTAGTTGCCCATAACAGCAGATTCGATGAAGGATGCCTAAAAGCCGTATTTAAAGTCTACCAGATGGACTATCCTGATTACGAGTTCCATGACACGCTTTCAGCATCCAGGAAACACTTCGGCAGATCTCTTCCAAACCATCAGCTTCACACTGTATCAGCCGCATGCGGGTACATCCTTGAGAACCATCACCATGCCTTGGCAGATGCTGAGGCATGCGCTCACATTGCGATGCAGATCCTTTAAGAATCACAACCGCCATATAATAATAAAGCGATGAATCCTTGACTGGAAACATCGCCTTATTGTCTATGTACAAAGTCATACTAGAACTTGTAGCCTACTCCGAAGTATAGGTTTGTGTTGTGCATCTTAATTCTTTCGCCCTGACTGATATTGACAAGACCAAGGTCATATCCGACATAAACCATGTACTTCTCGATGATGCTTACACCTGCTCTACCGCCGACACCAAGGTCAAATCTCTTGAATGTATCTTCTGAGAAAAAGTTATGCTTGATATCAGACACTTCCGCATTTCCGAAAAGTCCGAATCCAAGGTATGGACCAGCCTCTACGAAAAGACCTAAATCGCCAAGTTCTACCTGGAGACCACCGTGGATAGGAATCTCAAGATATGTAGGATTGTACTTCACGCCCTCTTTTGCTCCCTTAAGAGAAAGGATAGCACCAGCATTAGCATAGAAACCGTTAAAAACAGATGAGAGGTCAAGATTTGCTCTGAGTCCTGCATGGAAACCAATTCTGGAATCAATCTGACCACCTTCCTTGACCTTAAGGTCAGCAACGTTAAGACCAGCATTAGCCTCAAGGCCAATCTGTGCACTTGCAGAGAATGCTGCCATGAGCATTGCAACTGCTACAATGATAATTTTCTTCATATGTGATAAATAATAAACTTCAACTTCTAATTACGAATATACAAAAAAACTTGAACTTTAGTCCGTTACGTTTTAGATAATGGAAATGTTATTCTTTTATGGCCAATACTTAGATAAGAATACAAGAACTCGCAAATACCATTTATACACATATTTATGTATTTAAGATTCGATTTTAAAATATATTAATTACCTTTATAAGCATTACAGTCATTAACGCAGAACATTAACATCAATCAATAGACAAGATGAGTCAAGACAATGGCATGATCTCAAGAAGATCATTTATGAGGAACTCCGCAGCTACTCTTGCAGCAGTATCACTCTCTTCTATTCTTCCTATCGCAGAAGTAAAAGCTGCCTCAAAGGCTAAGAAGATTCAGGACGGAATCTATATTTACGGCGGTAACGTCAACCTTACAGGAAAAACATACTCCCTGGAGTTCATCCAGCCTGTAAAGCTGGCTGCCTATGTAGATGGAAAGATGCAGAGCGAGGGAACTTGGAGAAGCCAGAACAAGCATCTTGTTTCTGTTGACTCTGACGGTACTATCATCATGCGTGATGGTACTTCCGGTCACTCCGTTGATGTAACATGGACTCTAGGAGACAAATCTTTCAAGGTAACATTCCTGACAAGACAGACTATCGGAGCACAGTGCATTACAACTGACAGCCCTCTTACAAGAGGTCAGTTCATGATCATGCTAAGTGATCATTTTGGATGGAGTCACTATAACTCAGTTATGGATGACGGTACTGACATTGATGAGAATGGTGAAATCATGGAGACTGAAAGAGTCCGTAACTTCTATGATGTCACAGGAGTCGCTGATTACGTAAAGCCTATTGAGTCAGCTCTTGACATGGGTGTTCTTTCAGCAAGCAGTGCAGACCAGAGATTCTACCCTATGGCAACAATGACAAGGGAAGATGCTGCAGTTATCCTAAAGAAGGCATTCCTGATCGAAGACCTTGGCACTGATTACATTAAGGGATTCAGCGATGCTGATAAGGTAAACAAGGAGGCATATGCTGCCCTAAATGCTCTTATCGGAAAGAACTACATGCATGGTCTTACCGAGTCAGAGCTTGGTCCTGCTGAGGGAATCTCAGCCAGCGAAGCCAGAATCACCATCGACAATATTTCCAGAAGAAGAGTCTCTCCTGTATGGGCAATGCCAGTTTCCCATAGAAAGTTTGTTCGCTGCAGACCTATCTGGAAGTGTCCGACAGACGGTGTAACAGTTCACTGGAGAACAAGAGCATTCAACATCTCGCATAAGGAGATCGAAGGAATGTTCATTCAGGATAGAGGTGTGGGAGTCAAGCTTGAAGGAGCTTGGGGCCCTTGGTATGACTACAAGCCAGGATATAGCACTGACCCAATGTTCGGTCTTAACAACACAAAGGATCTCCCTTACGACAGAATCTGGTTCTGCGTAGAAGTTGAAGCATACGCAACAAAACCAGGAATGGAGGATGGTCCTGTATCAAAGTTCGTCTGGAGAATTGACAGACCAGCATGGCACGATTTCGCATTTGATGTGCTCCATGAAGGAAACGACAATTTCCCTACCATCTACAGATTCTTTGACAACTTCCAGGCAGCAGCTTACTATATCCAGGGATCGAAGTTCGGTATCATCTACGATGGTCTTATGCCAACCAACACTACAATCTCACTGTATGACAAAGTCAAGGAACTTGCAACAACAGACTTCTGCTTCGTACTAGGCCATGAGCATGGAGACCACAACGGAGCAATGCCTTATGTCTACGAAAAGGGAAAGAAAGTTTACCTCTGCAAGAAAGTTGGATCAAAGGGTAAGGCTTGGAGCATCACAACATACAACGAAGACTTCACAAGCTCTAACCGCTCAATTAAAGACACCAGAAAGGGTGAGTATGGCGAGAACGCCATCGAAATCGACGAAGGATACGTATTCGATCTTGGTAACTGCAAGTTCAAGACTTACAGACTCCCTGGTCACGAGAATGCCTCAATGATTCTTCATGACGCAGAGCATGGACTCATCTTCGCATCTGATATCTACGGTGTAAACAGATACTGGACCGCTGACCAGTTCTCAGCAAGAGGAGTAAAGCAGGATCTTCTTCTTTCACTCCAGCAGCAGCTTATGGTGGAATACAGAAAGAACGGCGGACTCATCAAGGAAGTATACACTGGTCACAACAGAAGTGGTGTAGGTTCAGAGTATCTCATGGTCTGGGAGAATTGTCTTCAGAAGCTCATTGATTACGGTTCTGACGGCGTTGAAGACGACAGAAGAGGTGACGGAGCAATCCTTGCAAAGGATGGAGATAGCCTCGGAACACTCATCTGGACTGCATTCGCTCAGGGCGGAAAGATGATGTACGTTGAATATGAAGGAAAGTACGACAAGAAGCCTTTCCATAGAATCGAGGTTGATAACACTGGAGAGAACCCTAGTGTTGACTCAAATCTCTATTTTGAAAGATCTAAGAACTCTTCTCTATCCAACATCGTCATTATTGGAGGAGACCTTGTCGGTCATGACTTCCTCTTCAGAACAGGATTCGATGATGCAAAGGCAACAATGCCTGACGGATCAGGATACAAGTATGTGATCGAAAACAAGTTCGTTCCTTACGAGTATGACTACGAAGTTATCGTAAAGGATAACGCTTCTGAGATAAAGATTGCTCCTGTTGCAACCAGCAACCTCATCAAGGGTATTACAGTGAACGGACAGGCTGCATCAAGCAGATGCCCAGTATCCGTACCGACAAGCAGACCATGCACAATCGTTGTCACAGCCCCAGACGGAGTGACAAAGTCTACTTACACACTTAAATTTAAGAAATAGCTTATCCAAGCATAGAAGTAAGAGCGTCAGCATATCTCTTTGATACTGGTATGCTGACGGATCCTTCTGATGTATTGATACCGGTAGAGGTACCAGCCGCATATGCCGGAACATCCAGAAGAGCGACAGTCTGTCCCTCCCTATCCTTTCGGAGAACCTCAATATGAGTAGGATTGACAAAGTATGACCTGTGGGATCTCACAAGGCCATGTTTTGTTATAAGTTCCTCAATTCCCTTCATAGACGTTCTGAGAACATAGTCCTTTATCCTTTCTCCGTCCATATAGTATATCTGGACGTAGTTTTCCCTTGCACTGATAAAAAGTACGGCCGAGGTCGCAATAACCAGCTTTACCCGTTTATTCTCATCCTGGAAGCGGATAAGGTCATCCTGCTCCGCCGCTGCCCTCATACCGCTCTTATTAAGAGCCAATCCCATTGTCAGCACAGCGAAAGGATATATAATGGTAGAGAAAACTATAGCCATACATACTCCCAGGACATCAAAATAAGGGATAGTACCCCTGTATCTTAGAACAAAATAAAGCGACAGGAATGCGGAGCAAAGGAATAGTTCGCCTACGCACCATGTGACATAAAGGTCCCAGTTAAGTTTCATCACCCGTCTTAAAGTGAAGAAAGCGATTCTAGTGAGGATCAGGACTCCAAATATGATACATGTAGTGATAGATACATTGAAAGACAATGCACCTTTACCCATATCAAAGAAATGTATAATACCCGCTGGCTTATACAGAAGAATAAAAGCCATGAAATATACAGGGCAAATCAGAAAATACAATATCTGAGGCCAAAAGCGTTTGAAAATAGGTGGTATTTCTTTCATAATAGCGAGAATTTAGTCCCTTACAATTATGGGACAAAGATAATAATTACCCGAATTTAATCCCATATTTCGTCAATTAATCCCAAAAACCTATTTTTGGTCACATTCTTTAATCCATCACCACTACTGTTTGTTCCTATCTGCTCCATAGCCTAACTTTGCTTCCGTTAATGGTAAAAAGAACCTCAATAAACGACAATAACATATATGGAGAATTTCATCTACAGACTACAGGAGACTATCAAAAAGTGTTGGAACCAGCCTATCGTTGAAGACACCAGAAAGGAAAGCGAGACTTTCGGAGAACTGGCAGCAAAGATCGCAATCCTTAACATCAGTCTTCAAAGGGCAGGACTCAACCCTGGTGATAAAATCGCAATCAGAGCAAAAGGGAGCAGCAACTTTCTGGGAACATTCCTTGGTGCCATGTGCGGAGGCTATGTCAATGTCCTAATGACAAGCGATCTTTCAGCACAGGAGACAACCGAACTTGTCAATAAGAGTGACTGCCGAATCCTTTTCACTGACGAAGACTCTTTCAGGAATATCAATCCAGACAACATGCCCCGCCTTATTGGTGTGATTGACATCCACACAATGAAGTGTCTTGGAGGAACAGATGAATTCATTGACGCATTCTGCAATAAGAACAACTACTACAAGGCAACTTATCCGAAGGGTATCAAACCTCGCAAAGTCTACTACCCTATTCGAGAATCCGAAGATATATGTACTATCATTTATTCTCAGGACAATCAGAAACTACCAGTTAAAGAAGTTTACCGTATAGGTAACTTCAGTGACAATTTTGAAAGCATAAAGGACAAATTTCCTTTCAATATTATATCAAAACTCCCATCTATTAAGGTCCCGGCATCACAAATTGCTTTTGACATATAGGAGGCCAAGAGAGCAAATATTTGGATAATAGACATTTTGTATATACTTTCGTTATAGATTAGCTGGAAAATCCCCCCATTTGCTTTATCCCAGCTAATACTTAGAACAACTTAACAAATTAAATAATGAACAATTTTGTCAAGAAATTCGAGCGTACTACTCGAAAATGTTGGGACATGCCAGCACTTACCGGATACACTTCCGGAGACCACTTCACTTACGGAGAGCTGGCAAACCAGATCAATTCTACAATCAGTCTTTGGAAGAAAGCCGGACTCCAGTTCAATGAGAAAGTAGCCATCAACGCTAAGAGTAGCGTCAAATGGACTGTTATCCGCATGGCTTCATGCTGCGGAGGCTTTACAAACGTTGAACTTCTCCCAGGATTCACCCCTATCGACATCCAGAACATGGTTGTCCACTCCGAAGCCAGAATTCTCTACACAGAAAAGAGGAACTTCGAGAAGATGGATTTCGAGAAGATGCCTCTTCTTATCGCTGCAATTGAACTTTCAACAGGAGAGATTCTCGCATCCAGAGGAGACTTTGCAAAGATTTATGCTGAACACACATGCGAGTCAATCACTGCAGATGAGTTCTGCACAGCAGAGCAGGACCTCGACAGGATTTGTGACATCATGTACACATCCGGATCCACAGGTAATCCTAAGGGCGTAATGCTCTCTATCAGAAACTTCGGTGCAAACGAATACATCGTTCCTAAGAGAATGTCCTACCACGAGGGTGCTACACTCCTGAGTATTCTTCCGTTTGCCCACATTTTCGGTCTCACAGTTGAGATGACACTTTCTCTCTGTAACGGA
>JAKSJT010000389.1 GCA_024402125.1 Bacteroidales bacterium | reverse complement strand
TATCACAACTTTAAATTCATGGGCCAGTTTCAGGCACATGGGTATTATGAGGAAACAAATGCAAACGTACCATACTCAATTCCGAACGTCGGATACAGGATCGTCAGGATTGTTCAGAATGAAAAGCTGAATAACGACGAGGACTGTTTTGAACTGGCAAGATACGAGACATATGGAACGACTGCAAAACAGGATACCATTTCATTGGAATGTATGATAATTCCGTTTCTTGAACCGGGCCAGAAGGTGCAGTATACAACATACTCCACTGGAGAATCGGACGAATGGATTGTCAAGAGCTTCTCATGGAATACGGAGTCTGGAACAATGTCTGTAGCGCTGTACCGCTTCCTAGAAGATTACAGCTATGTACAAAACAATTAATGAAAGGATGATGCAATATGGCTATTGATACAAGAACGCCTCTCGCTGCATTTCCAGATAAGTATATACAGATAGCGAGAAAGACTGCTCCGAACAGTGAGCAGCTTACTTTAATTAATCAGTACAATACTTTTATCAAGAATCAGGATTATCTGAGTGCATCCAATCTTCTTGCAAATAATCCATCTCTTGCTTCGTGCAGATTCAGCACCGAAGACTACAACATCATAATAGATGAGATTAAAGCTACGGAGATTTATTTCAAAGAGAAGGTAGAACCAAAGATTGAGGAGCAGCTTCAACAGAACATAGATGAGGTAAAAGATATTATTAGAGAAGGAAATGCTATTACGAATAATATCGGAAGTGCTGCAGACGGATACATCGGTTCTGATTTAAGCACCTTTTCAAGCAGCTACATTTTCAGACAGATGAGAAAGACCTTTGGTGTCGTACTTTCGACAAACTGGCAGTCTGCCACCCTGTATTCCAATGCATCGACTGATAATACGGGAATTCCTGAAAATATAGTAGAGATAAAAATGGACAAGGCTTTTTACTATCAGGAAATAGCCATAGATCCGATTCATGGTGTTTCCTGCTTTGACTCTCCTATTATCTCACCAAATATTGGGGTCACTCCATCGGCTAACAATACTGTTGCAAGATGGAAGCAGATTCAAAAGGACTTCGGCTGTATCAGCAGGGTATATACGATGATGAATAAGCTCCTGTTCGTGTGCTTTGAAAAGAAACCTTCAACGGAATTTACTGTTCTTGTAAAAGGAAGATAAGGAGGTTTTATGGGTATTGCACATATAATGGGCTTTGGTGGCAACGGCGTATACTCCGAAGACCTTACTGCAAAGAAAGACACTGTTCTTGCAGGAAGCACCTATGTAGGAAATGATACGAATGATGAGGCTGGAACTGGTACTATGCCTGATAAGCGTAATACAAATGCCGCCTTTTCATCAATGACCCGTAACGGTTCAAACATCAGCATCAAAGTTCCTTATGGATATTATGACAGCACATCAAATATCTTAATTCCTTCTGGCAATTTTGGTAACGCAGTAAAGACACAGGTACTTGAGGGTAAGACATTCACATCTACAGACACTTCTGCGACAGTACCGTCAACAGTTGTAATGACTGGTACGATGAAGAATAAGTCCTCAGGGTTCTCCGCTTCAAGTCCGTCTGCCACAGTAAATGGAAGTCTGACAAAGAGTGGAAATAATGTCGTGTTCAATCTTCCTGACGGTAGTGACGGATTCTACAACAAGAATTCAATCATTGCCGTACCTCTTTCAAAGTTTGGAAATGCTACCGCCGCACAGGTAAGAAAAGGCAATACTTTCACTTCTTCTGCCGGAGTTGCGGTTGCAGGAACTGCTGATACTATAACAGCAAGGACAATCACGCCTTCAACTGCTGATGTCACACTCTCAGCAGGAAGTTATCTTGATGGAAATGTCGTTGTAAAGGGTGACCCTAACTTCCTTGCCAAATACATTGCCAAGAATATTACCATCTTTGGAATCAAGGGTAGTTATGAAGGTTATTATGTAGACCCGAATACTGGTTTGTACACGAATGGTTCTGTAAGAAGCGGAAGTTCATTAAGGGGTATAGATAGTGATAATAAGACGATTCTTACCAAGGATTATATTACCCATGATTCTGGAACAGCTAGTGCTTATTTTGAAATTACAAATATTAATTTCTATGGATACACCTACATCATTATCGAAGGTGAAGGATTCAGTACAAGAAATAGCACTAGTGGCTGGATAGTATCAGATACTAGTATTCTTAATACCAGTGGATTTGCCATATCTACAAACAGGCTTGCCACTGATACTAAATGGGTAAGTGCGATAACATCTGAAGCTAAGAATGCAGGAGTTATAAATCCTCAATTTAAAGTTGACTCTCCATACACAACTGGATATTCGATGAAGATTTATAAAATCTATCTTGCCAATTCTTATTAAGGAGGAATTTATGAACAAGAGACTAATCATTTATGATAAGGCAGGAACTATCCTTGCCATGTATGAAGGTAATTACACGCTTCCTCAGGGAGTTGACTTCATTGAGATAGATTTTCCAGAAGGTGCATCTATCCTTGGGGTTGACCCGATGACAAAAGAACCAATCTGGTATGTAAAGCCAGAGACTGGTCTTGACAGGGTTGAGGCAAAACTTGCAGAAGTAGTCTCCTCTCTTTCAACAACTGATGCAACCGTTGCCTCTCATGGCGAGGATATCCTTAACAATGAGCTGGCACTTACAGAAATCTATGAGATGTTACTGGAGGTTATTGGATAATGGCTAAGATTTACGCTGACTTGGTACGCAGAGGGGTGAAGACCATTGATGAAGTTCCTGCGAAGATTAGGGCAGAAGTTGAAAGACTTCTTAACGAAGATACTTAAGTTTTTTGTAAGACAGGAGGAATTTGATATGAGTATGGTATATGCGACACTTATCATTAAGGGTAAGAAGACCATTGAGGATGTTCCAGAGAGAATTCGTGATGAGGTAAGACAGATTCTTATTGATCTCGACCTTGGGTATCTTGCCGAGTAAGAAGGAGTAACCTATGCAAAGTGCAGAAATCACCGAGTTACAGATAACCAACGTGCATTACTCTCAGGATACTGTATACACAGGAGATTCTC
>JAKSJT010000388.1 GCA_024402125.1 Bacteroidales bacterium | reverse complement strand
TTGATACATAGAGCTTGTCGCCATACTTCTCCTTGACGTGTCTATCTTCTCCTCTTCTTACAACTATCTCCTTTGGTGCCATTGAGGCAAGTAGCGTTCCGACATATTCTTCAGATCCTTGCGCCACCTGGAATGAACCTGTACTTACGTCTAGAAATGCTGCACCGCACTGTCCCTTTTCAAAGTATAGACCTGCAAGGAAATTGTTCTGCTTCTGGTCAAGCATCTGCTCCGAGAATGCGATACCAGGAGTCACAACCTCTGTAACACCTCTCTTTACCAGCTTCTTTGCGAACTTGGGATCCTCCAGCTGGTCACATACCGCTACTTTATATCCGGCACGGACAAGCTTTGGAAGATAAACATCCATTGCGTGATGTGGGAATCCTGCCATTGCGGCATATCCCTTCTCACCATTGGATTTCTTTGTAAGAACGATGCCTAGAACCTTGCTGACAAGGATAGCATCGTCCGAGTATGTCTCATAGAAGTCTCCCACCCTATAAAGAAGCACAGCCTCCGGGTGTTGAGCCTTCACTGAAAAGTATTGTTTGAGAAGAGGGGTATCTTCCAGTTCCTTTTTTTCTTTCATAAGGTTAATCTATCTATTCGTTTTCTTTCCTACCCAGAACAAACAAACCGGCTGCACTTGCCAGAGTAAGAAGTATTAGAATAATTGATGAAGCCCTTGAGATTGCTCCGCTTACTCTGTAAGACTCCGGATCAAATCTCATGACAAGGTCATGTTCTCCCGAAGGAAGAGCTGCAGCTCTAAGAATCCAATCTGCTCTAAAGAGATCTATCTCCTGACCATCCTTGCTGTCAAGGTACAGATGCCATCCTTCTGGATAGTACACTTCACTGAATACAGCCACCTTCTCAGAAGGAGAACTGTAGTGATATCTTAGCTCATTTGGAGCATAGGAAGTCATATAGATTGTATCAGCTGGAGCTGCTGTAATCTTATCTCTGTACTGCTTGAAGTCTTCGCCTACCACTGCCTGCTTTCTAAGGTCTGCACCACCGATAAGTGCAATCTCCTCAGCTGCATTTTCTGCCGGAACACATGAATCAACGAACCATGCATTGCCATAAGCGTTGTGATTAACAACAGGTGGGTAATCCTCTCCTAAGATGATATACCTGTCATTGAGCATTGACAGAATTGGAAGAGAAGGAAGGTTCTCCTCAACCTCCTGGATTGTCTGAGAAGACTGGACTGTTCTCTGAATTGCTGTAAGTTCTCCGGCAAGGTAACTGTCAATAAGGTCCTGATATCTCTGGAGCTTAGCTGGGCTATATCCTCCGATGTTCTTATGCCAGTATGACGGATGAGAGTCATTGAATACACTGACAGACAGGTCAACTACTCTGTAAGATGGATCCTTATCCTCAAGTATCATCTCATCGACTGCTCTAGCTGAGAACTGGTTGTTGAAATTCCTTGGAGTCACGAAGTCCTCGGAAGAAAGGTATCTCTTGCCAACTGCAAACATGTTAATGAGAACAAGAAGAGCAATACCTATGATAGCCTCCGTGTGCCGAGCCTCCTTTATCTTCTCCTCCTTTTCATAACCCTTAGGGACAGATAGACCCCACCAGATTAGAGCAGTTGTAGCCGCAACGAGAATCACTGTCATCAAAGCGTCTGCTCTGAAAAGATGAATTCTGTCAGCAACAAATGCCTCAACAAGAATATCCTGCTGACCCTCATCAACGGCTCCTGTGAATGATCCTGCGATTCCAGGGATGAGCCAGCACAAAAGGCTGAAACCGCCTGTTATTCCAAGAGCAAGCCAAAGCTTCTTCTTCACATCCTTAAGATCGTACTCTCCCTTGAAGATTCTGTCAAGAGCCATAAAGCCAAGTAAAGGAAGTGTGACCTGAAGGACAATAAGGGACATGGACACAGTCCTGAACTTATTGTACATTGGAGCCAGGTCATACCAGAGTTTTGTGAACCAGAGAAGATGGCTTCCCAAAGACAAAAGGATCGCTATGACCGTTGCAATTACAATCCACCACTTGTCCTTTCCCTTGACAAGCATAAGACCAAGGATAAAGAGGAACACAGATATTGCACCCATGTACATAGGTCCTGCTGTGAAAGGTTGTGGTCCCCAGTACATTGGAAGAGCCTTCACCACCTGCTTTGCATTTGGCTGACCTGCTGTTCTGAGAAGATCATATGTCTCAGACCACTTTGGATTAACGGCTCCATTGGATGAACCTCCGTTGAAGTTCGGGATCATCATGTTAGGAAGCTCCTCCCAGCCATATGACCATGCTGTTGCATAGTCAAGCGAAAGACCAGAAGAACCAGTAGACGACTCTCCCTTAAGCTCAGAGCCACCTCTCATTGTATACTGGGTATACTTATACAGAGGCAGAAGCTTGTTTGTGTTAGTTGCTATTCCAGCACATCCGATAACCAGAAGAAGAGCTGACGCTATAAAGAATCTTGTAATGCTAGCCTTTTTTGCCTTTTCAATAAGAAGGTTCACAAACACGGCTATCGCATATACAAAGATCATAATTGCAAGATAATATGTAATCTGCTGATGGTTTGCCTTGATCTGCATACTAAGAGCAAGAGCAAATAGCGATGATCCCAGAACTGTCTTAAGAAGCCACTTCGGTTTATCTGAAAGAGCCTTCTTGTAAGTGAATATCACGGCTGCCAGAACCCAAGGCAGGAAAGCAATTGCCTGCATCTTTGTGTTATGGCCAACATTGATAATCTGGAAATTATAAGAGCAGAACGCTATCGCAATAGCACCTCCTATTGCAATGAATCCCCTAAGACCCATTGACAGCATCAAAAGGAATGCGCCTAAAAGAGCTACAAAAATGTACGTAGCCGGACGCTTTCCCAGAAGAAGAAAGTCATAGATTCCCTGCGTAAGGTCTCCCTGTCTAGGGGCTGTGATGCTGGTTGTAGGCATACCGCCGAACATGGAAGAAGTCCATGCTGTCTGATCATCCGGATGAAGCTTGTTCCATTCGTTCATCTCATGAGACATGCCCACATATCCGGAAATATCACTCTGATTTACAATCTTTCCCTCAAGCACAGGGAACA
>JAKSJT010000387.1 GCA_024402125.1 Bacteroidales bacterium | reverse complement strand
TAATAAATTATCGTTTTACAATAATTATTATATATTTTTCGAATAGTTCTTTTCGTTTTAGGATAGTTTCTAAGGTTATTTCAATTATCGTTTCTGATATTGTTCTATATAATAGACGTAAAGATTCCTGTTTTGCTACAGAAAAATGATATTATTTGTTCCCTCTCTGATAAAATCCTTTATCGAAAAGTGATTCGGAAGAAATTATATGTCATAAGAATTGACAATGTCCTATAAGAAACTTAAGTTTGTGATTAATTGCAATGTATCGGCATGAGGAAATCAAGGGAGCAAACGCATTCTGAATCCAGCAACGAGAATATCATTGGTATAAATAGAAGGAAGAACAAATCAATTAATGAAATGCCCTTCCCTATAGTTAATGTACCTGTCCCTACCGATGAGGAAATGAATGAATTTCTAGAAGATCTGATAACTGTCAATGCTGAGAAAGCTAAATCTGATGAACGACTGGAGTACATCCTTTCAAGATGAATGTTCGGATCTCGAAACAATACTTGCCTCAATAAACTTCATTGAATTATCCATTACTTAAATCTGTACAATATGTATATTTCTAAAACACGCTTTATCAATTGGACTAGATGTCCAATGTATTATGCCATGGAACTTAAATACAATCCAATGGGATTGGCAGATATTGACGCTGAACGTGAACGACGTGAAGAGATGATCGGCGAATTGATGAGCGGTGCTTCTTCAGAAGATGGTGAAGGTGATGAGGAATATTTCGATGCAAATCCTAGTGAAGAACTGCAGGCGCTACTTCCCTATTACAATCAGGTAGAAGACGAAGCTCTAAAAGTTGCTAAAAAATATTTCAAAGGACGATTCATGTCCGATTCAAGGGATGTCCATAATCAGAAACTCTATGAATACAGTTTTCATGGTCATACATATCGCTGCTATGTTGATATCTACAACGAGAATGAGGATGAAATCAATATCATAGAGGTAAAGGCTACAACAAGCAGCAAATACACTATTCATCTTAATAGCAAAGGCAAGATAGAAGGATTCTTCTTTTCCGAGAAAAGAGGTGGTGACAAGTACCCGGTTTTCGTAAAAAATGGCAACATCTGGCATCTGAATGAATCCCAAAGCAAAATTTCTGATGCAGCCGAGAAAAACTATTCAGAAAAGAAATCCAAGTTGTTAGATCGCTATTGTGATGAGGGGAAATACCCTCATGACATCGCTTTTCAGAGATTTGTTATAGAACATTATCTTAAAGAGCATGGAGATAACCGAAAGGTAAACTATTATCTTGCTGTGCTTAACAACAAGTACATCTATGATGGTAAACTAGATAGCACCGGTCAAAGAGACTACCATCAGATTGATGACCAGGAAGTAATTACATTCTTTTACATGAACGAAATCTCAAAAGAATATCAACCTTATATTCTCAAAGAGATCGCGACTCTTGAAAGTTATATTACAACGCCTCATGACATAAGTAAGCCTGTCCTTGTAGGTAAATGGTGTGCGTGGGGGAAGAATACAGAATGTATCTTCAGGCCTCATTGCTACCAGAAGCTTCGCAATGTTCCCGAAACCAATACTGCAAACAAATACATCAACTCCAAAGGAGCATTCAAAGAAGGAAGCATTTCCGACAAATACCAACTCATCAATGAAGGATACTATAAGTTTGATGATATTCCTATGGCCTGGTTGGCCGGAAAAGACAATTACCTGATCCAAAGAGAATGCTATGACACGTCAGAGGAGTATATCGATAAAGATAAAATCAAATATTGGCTAGATAATATTAAGTATCCTATTTACCATTTCGACTTCGAATCCTTTCCTTGTCCATTGCCTCGTTTCGATGGAGAAGAGCCATACAGGCAGTCAGTATTTGAGTTCTCTCTTCATATCGAACGAGCACCCGGTGTCTGTGACAAAGTCAAGGATAATGTGATTTCCCTCAATAATGACTGTCATGATGATGAACGAGAGTCTTTGGCCAAAGCAATTGTTGATAGTTTTGAATTCAATGAAGATGGCTCTCTTCATGGTACAATGCTCGCTCAAAATACTGGGTTCGAGAAAAAGAGACTCGAGGAGCTCGCTAAACAGTATCCTAAGTATCGTGCTAAACTTCTTGAAATACGTGACAAATCAGCAGACCTTATCCACCTCCTAAAGACAAATGAAGAATTATATAAAAAAGACTTTGGACCAATAAAAGCAAAGACTATCAATTACTACGATAAGAACCTTAGTGGAAGCTATTCTATTAAAAAGACATTACCGGTTCTTGTACCTTCTCTCACTTATCATGGTATGGATGTCGGGAATGGTGTTCAGGCATACATTGCATATCTGAACTATGATTCAACAACTCCAACATTCGGCACACTATGCACAAAGGCTGATCGTATGGATGCCCTGAAACGCTACTGTCAACAGGATACTTGGGCAATGGTTGAAATTTTAAGATCCATAAGGAAGAAAATCTAGTCTTTCGACTTTAATTGAATTAAGGGAGCCATAATGACTCCCTTAGTTTATTATACTACCTTAATCGCGACCTTCTCTACCTGATTGGAAACGAGAAATATGTATCAGGATAAGGCTCATTTCTAAGTGTGAAATGCCACCACTCTGAGCTGATCGGGCTGAATCCGAACTTCATCATAGCTTCTCTTAGAGCCATTCTGTTCCTGTACTGAGTAGGAGTCACCCTCTGACTTGATGGATGAGATATCTCTCCAAAGTAATCGAATGGAGCACCCATATCCACTTCCTTACCGGACTTCATGTCAACAAGTGTAAGGTCAACTGTACTTCCCCTTGAGTGACCTGATCTATGAGCGATGTATCCTTCTTTAAAAAGGACTCTCTTATCCACTTCCGGATAGAAGTACTCCTTAGTCTTGATGTCGGACAAGTCCTCAGCCCATCTTACAAAATGAGCGACAGCTGTTGTCGGACGATATGCATCGAATATCTTCAGTCTATATCCCTTAGTGATAAGATAGTCACTGACCTTCTTTAGAGCTTCTGCACCCTCTTTTGTCATATAGGCAACTGGAGCCTCATATCCATCGATCCTGGCACCTACAAAGTTATAA
>JAKSJT010000386.1 GCA_024402125.1 Bacteroidales bacterium | reverse complement strand
AGAGGCTCTCGGTGGAAACGTTCACCAGATCTTTACAGGAGCTGCTGCTATTCCATTCGAGACAGAGGACCTCATCATCAACAAACTAGGCCTTCCTATGATTACCGGCTATGGTATGACCGAGATCGCAGGTATGCTCTCCAATGGTCTTGTAGCCACATATAAGATAGGATCAGTTGGCGAGGTAATGGCTAACCTTGGTGTAAGAGTCGACTCCCCAGACCCATTCAATATCCCAGGTGAACTTCAGGTAAAGGGTGACCAGGTATTCCAGGGATACTTCAAGAACCCTGAGGCAACTGCCGACTGCTTCACTAGTGACGGCTGGTACAGAACAGGTGATATCGGTAAGATCACTCAGGACAGAACAGTATATGTATCCGGAAGATGCAAGAGCCTTCTTCTGGGATCAAACGGACAGAACATCTACCCTGAGGAGATTGAGGTAATCCTTAACACGCTTCCTTATGTCGAGGAGTCACTCATCGTTCAGAGAGGAGACATGAGAACCGCTCTTATCGTTCTTAAGGAAGAAGCCATAAATGGAGCTGGACTCGAGATGGATATCATCACCAGAATCATGAACCAGAACCTTAAGGATCTCAACAACCAGATCCCTAAATACGCATTCGTATCAGACTATCAGATTATGGACGAACCTTTCGAGAAGACTCCTAAGGGTAGTATCAGAAGATTCAGATACGCTTAATCGTACCAGTGAATCAAATCAATCATATGGATCGAGTACTGAGAATTACCAGTGCTCGATTCTTTTTTTATGATGATTTTCACTCAAAATATGGCAAAACCCATTGCGAATCTGTCAAAATCATTATCAAATCTTCAAAATTGGTTCATTTTGCACCCATTGAACGATTATTGCAAGGAATTGAATTTTTCATGGAATAGTTTCTTATTCTGGAAAAATACCTTTGTATTGAAATAAAAGGACGTCACAGTTTTAACCTAAGTTGACATTCAATAAAACTTAACAATTACTATTCACAGCGTCTGAGGAGCTAGTGGTCTTGTATAAATCAAAAGAGAACCATCCTAAACAATCATAGCTTCATGGCCACGACTCAGACTAGCGCCATATCATATTGGCCACTTAAGGAAGGCTCACTCCTTCGATGAAATTGAAATTTACTTTTTGAAGCATCGTCGAAGGAGAAATACCTTTCAGACTGACATGAAACTTTGACCTAATTTCTAGTTGAGAAACTAGTCTTATTATTATAAGACAAAAATGATGTTGTTTTTAATTTGTTGTGTATTGGTGTGATTTAAAGCCTGCTAAGGGGAAATCCTTTAGCAGGCTTTAAATTTACACTTACTCTACGAACCTATGTCTAACTCTGACTGGTTTTCTACGTCATTGCAGAGTTTCTCTATTAGTCTGTTGATAAGATCCGGCTGCTCCATCTGAATGAAATGTCCGCAGGTCTCAAGTTCTGTATAACCGGCACTTGGATAAAGAGCCATCATCTGTTCCCTATTATCTGGTTCCAGACCGCTATTCTGCGTACACACAATCTCTACTGGCTTTAGAATTGGATTCGAAGGCCACCATTTTCTATCTATAAGATTATGCATCGTACTTGATGCGACATACTCAGGGGTAGCAGGCATCACGCTCATAGCATAATCTTTAATTGATTTCGGGGTCTCCGGTCCTGAAAGGCTCTCAACGAATCCCACAATATTATCGTGACATTCATCTCCATCAAACGATGACGCGAATCCCTGTACCGCTTCTTCATAACCGGCAGCCATCGCAAGTTCTTCCTCCGTTGGATTATCACCGAGCTTTGGATAGAGGCAATATACGCCATCAATGTCCATCATACCGGCGATTCTGTCAGGATAGCTAAAAAGCATGTTACGACAGACAGGAGTTCCTAGGCTATGCCCAACTAGAATACTATTTGCTGAACCAGTCTTTTCAATAACTGACAGCACGGCATCTCCAAAAAACTCCAATGTGTAATCCGTATGAGGTTTGGAACTCATTCCGTATCCAGGAAGGTCGACAAAGACAAGGTGCTTTGTCTTGTCGTTTTTGAAAGCATCAAATTGAGACTCCCATGCGTTCACATCGCATCCGAATCCATGCACAAATACAATGCTTTGAGAACCGTTTCCGTATTCTTTGTAGTGAATACTGGTATTATCGTTAAGGGAAACAAACTGAGACTTTAAGTTTGTAATGTCATACGGCAATGACTGACAGGCAGAAAGCAGACCAATCGCTGCTAAATAAAACAGTTTTTTCATGACTAAATAGTTTTCCATTTGTAATTTGCATCAAAGATAAATAAAACATTACTCATATCTGCTTCCTTATTACTATTTGATTATTGAGTATTAAAATTTAAATTTGGTGTAAACAAAAAATCAACTTCTAGTCATCTTGCCGAATCAACAAACACAACAACAATATCATGAAAAAAATCCTTCTTACTATCTCAATGATTGCACTTGGATGCTCTGCATTCGCTCAGCAGGCAATCTTCGGAGGAGCAACAGTCGTTTCTCCAAAATTCAATGATGACGGTACAGTCACATTCATGTACAGGAACCCTAAGGCTGTAAGGGTTCAGCTCAATGGAGACTGCGTTCCTCAGCAGATTCAGGACACACCTCTAGGAAGACAGGAAGTAAATGTTCCTGTTGACATGGTAGAGAAGGACGGAGTCTGGACATATACAACTCAGGTTCTCGAACCAGAACTTTACATGTACAACTTCGTTGTAGACGGTCAGAAGGAGCTTGACCTTAGCAATAAGTTCATGGCAAGAGACGGATCGAACTGGACAAACTACTTCGTAATCACAAGATCTAACAATGATGCAGGTCATTACTACATCTCCAATGATGTTCCTCACGGAAATGTCTCAGAAGTATGGTACGACTCCCCTACAATCGGAACAACACGTCGTATGACTGTATACACTCCTGCAGGTTATGAGAAGAACCCTAAGGTAAAATACCCTGTTCTTTATCTTCTCCACGGTGGTGGTGGAGACGAGGAGGCATGGCCAACTCTCGGAAAGGCTGTCCAGATTATGGACAACCTTATCGCTGAAGGTCTTGCCAAGCCTATGAT
>JAKSJT010000385.1 GCA_024402125.1 Bacteroidales bacterium | reverse complement strand
CACATCTAACGCACTAACTGCGCTACATTCTTTATAAGCTTCAACCAAACGTACTGCCAAAAACGGATAGCCATCTGCCATTCGTTTGACCTGCTCTCGGTAGAATGTGTCGTTATTCCTAGCAGGTATCTCTCTATCAATATACTTATTGACCTCGTCCCTAACATCTTCAACTTTAATTGTTATCTGGTTGCAACCAACAAGGCTAGCTTGATTAAAGTATTCGTTGTTTAATGCAATCAATCTGCACGATGGATTATACTGGTTCCTATAATCCATTATTTTCTTGAATTGGTCATTAGGACAGTCATCCAGTATAAGTAAATCTGCATTTTTCCCTTCACTAGAAGAAAAGAACGTTAACAACTTTTGAACTATGTCGTTATCATCTGTTTTCTTACAGATGAAAGAGTTGGCTGAGATAGACTTCTTATCCTTAAATGTCTCATACACAAGACGTGTCTTACCCAGGCCAGATAAAGCAACAAGCTTTATGGTAAGGGCAGAGTTGTCCTTTAACTGATCTTGCTTGATGCTCAACTGAGGACTTGGAATATATTCATTTGAACCTTCTTTGAAAGCATCAATCCAATCAGAGATTTTTGCTATACGCGCATCTTGTTGGTTAATGTAAATGATTTGTTTTACACGATTGAACCAACTACCAGGGCCAATTATAGACTCTATGATACTCATATTACTCTTAAATGATGTTCAAGGAATACAAAACACCAATAACAGTAGCAATCGAACCTATTGCTCCTAGTATAGCTAGGAAGATCTTCCAAAAACTAATGCTTCCATCTTTACCGTTATCACTTCCTTGTTTGACTTTATTAAACCAGCTACCATGACCTATTGAGATATGATATTTTTCATTTGTTTCGTTTTCCATCATTCTAATTATTAATTATTTCTTTGTTCCACCTGTCCGTATCGCACGGAACCAATCAGCCACTTGTGCAGGTGAATATGTTTTGTTTCTGATAAGCCTGCGAGAGTCGCATCGCGACACTCGCGGGCTTTTTCCTTCACGCCCCTCGCAGTCTCTGGCGATTGAGCCTGAGTCTGCAAAGGGCTTTATCAGACTTACTAGATTCTAAATCTCGCCATCAATGGTTTATGATCACTTATATCTGTATCTATGACCCTCACATCTACAAGTTCCAGTTCGTCACTATAGAGAATGTGGTCGAGCCTTAGTCTCAGACCCCAGCCGAAGAAGGTCCATCCGAAACATCTGCCTCTTTCTTTCCAAGCATCTTTAAGATCTTTCCCCATAAGAGTCTTCAGGCAATAGCTTCCGCTCCAGTCATTGAGGTCTCCGGCTACTATGACAGGCTTGCCTTCAAAGCTAGCTTCATCTACAAACCTTCTGACATTCTCTGCTTCGTAGTCTCTAATGCGTTTTCCAACCCGATAGTTTCTAAAATATAGGTTCAAACCACTAAGCCAACTTGCATCCTCATCCATTGACCTGCGAGCAGTAGAATAGGCACTTGAACGGAGGTGACCAGAGAAGACAGTCACCCATTTTCCAGGCTCCATTTCAAACTCTGCTGACATCACGTTCATCTGCTTTTGAGACTGCTCGATCATGCGCTTCTCTTCATCTGTCAAGTCAGAAGTATCGAACTCACCCTCGCATTTATGCCTATGGAAGTTCCTCAAAGGGAGATGCGGATAGAACATCAACCTCCACATCTGATTGTCGCCCTTTAATACTTCACAAGGCCCATAGATACTATCTAGTTGAGGTTTTATCAACTTCAGAGTCCCGAAGGACATCTCTTGAAAGCAAACGATATCAGGCTTTTCTTGTTTAATAAGCTCAATCAATCGCTCTTGCCTACTAACCGGAAAACTGACAGAATCGTATGCAGCAATATTGTAGGTCATAATAGTAACAGACATCTCTTGTTGCTGTCTATCGCCTACAGAGTTGAATGCATAAAGTTTGTTGTGAATGTTGAGAAGACACAATATCCCCATAATTGCGATTAACATAATCATGGACATAATGTGTTTTCCCTTAAGCTTCATATTGTTATTTACGCATTATTGCCTCTACATTCTCAATGTACATCTTTGCGGCATTCTTATCAGTCAGCCACTTTGCTGTCTTAATGGCATTTCTAGAAATCTCCAGAAGTTCCTCTGGCTTCATTGCCCATATCTCCTTGATAAGATTTGCCAATTCATCAATGTTACCTGCTTCGCAAAGAAATCCATTCTTGCCATGTTCTATAATGCCATCGAAACCTTCTTTGCGTGACGCTATCGTTATAAGGCCTTGGGCCATTGCCTCAAGATAAACAAGACCGAAAGCCTCGCTCTTAGAAATCATTACAAAGACGTCATTTGTCTGCAACTGCTTCACGACTTCATCACGAGGAATATAACCTAGAAGATGAACATTGTCTTGCACATTCAGTTCCTTTGCATATCTCTCCACATTTGCAGTTTCCGACCCCTTGCCGATATAAGAAACATTGAATTTATCTTTACCGTATACCTTAACCAAAGCTGGTACTATCTCAGCAGGATTCTTTCTCTTGATGAGAGTTCCTACAAATACAAAGTTCCGAACGTTGTCAAATGTGCGTTCAACAGGAACTTCTGGTATGTATTTTTCAGGTACTCCTGAATAGCATTGGAAAGTAGGCCTATCATATTTGAACTTCTGCATGAATGCATCACGAATGTATACTGACCTAAATCCTATCAAGTCGATACCATCAATAATCTCTTGTGAGCGTTCCGGTGTATAAATCCTGTCCAACTCTATTGAAGCTAAATGTGCTACATAGCAAGTCTTACACCCGAACTCATTCTTGAGCCTTTCCATCATCTCTAACTGTGGATTCACCCAATGAGAGATGATTACGTCTGGCTTAAAGTTCTGTTCGTGCAAGAACCCAAGAGTCTTAGCATAGGCACTATCCATCTCTTTTTTTGAGAATGCTCCATGAAGCTTAGTTTTCAAGAGAGGAATACGCTTCACCTTGACACCATCCAATTCGTATTCCTTCTCTGTAGCCTGGAATGTGCGGATGGTTGCACCTAATAGTGAAGAAAGCTGCTTCTTGAAGAGAGAAGCGCCCCACATTA
>JAKSJT010000384.1 GCA_024402125.1 Bacteroidales bacterium | reverse complement strand
ATTGAAACAAAAGATAAACAATATGAATCATGAGTAAAAATCACGAAAGAACGCTTGTAACATGTGCACTTCCGTATGCTAACGGACCTGTGCACATCGGACACCTCGCCGGAGTATATGTTCCTGCAGATATCTATGTAAGATATCTCAGAATGAGAGGTGAGGATGTTCTCTATGTCTGCGGATCAGATGAGCACGGTGTGCCTATCACAATCAAGGCTCGCCAGCAGGACTGCACACCACAGGACATCGTTGACAAGTATCACAAAATCATCAAGGACTCTTTCACGGGCCTTGGAATCAACTTCGATATTTATTCCCGTACTTCTTCGGAGGTTCATGCAAAGAACGCTTCTGGATTCTTCAGAAAGCTCTACGATGAAGGAAAGTTTATTACAAAGGAGAGCGAGCAGTACTATGACCCGGAGGCTAAGACATTCCTTGCTGACCGTTATATCGTAGGTACTTGCCCTAAGTGTGGTGCAGAAGGAGCATACGGAGACCAGTGCGAGAAGTGTGGTAGCACACTTTCACCTGAGGAACTTATCAACCCTAAGTCAAAGCTTAGCGGTGCTGAGCCAATAAAGAAGAAGACATCTCACTGGTATCTTCCTCTCAATGACTATGAGCAGTGGCTCTCTGAGTGGATCCTTGACGGACACAAGGAGTGGAGAAGCAATGTCTACGGACAGTGCAAGAGCTGGATTGACGGAGGTCTTCAGCCAAGAGCTGTGAGCCGTGACCTTGATTGGGGTGTTCCAGTTCCAGTTGAGGGAGCAGAAGGAAAGGTCCTCTATGTCTGGTTTGACGCACCTATCGGATATGTATCAAACACACAGGAACTTCTTCCTAACTCATGGACAAAGTGGTGGAAGAGTGACGAGACTAAGCTCGTTCACTTTATCGGAAAGGATAACATCGTATTCCACTGTATCGTGTTCCCATCAATGCTCAAGGCTTATGGCGACGGATATATTCTTCCAGAGAATGTCCCTGCAAACGAGTTCCTTAACCTTGAGGGTGACAAGATCTCTACATCTAGAAACTGGGCTGTATGGGCTCACGAGTACCTTGAGCAGTTCCCAGGAAAGGAGGATGTAATGAGATATGTTCTTACAGCTAATGCTCCTGAAACAAAGGATAATGACTTCAGCTGGAAGGACTTCCAGACAAGAAACAACTCAGAGCTTGTCGCAATCTTCGGAAACTTTGTTAACCGTGCGATTGTTCTTACACATAAGTACTTCGGTGGTAAGGTTCCAGCTTGCGGAACTCTCCTTGACATTGATAAGGAGACTCTTGCTGAAATCCCTGCTCTCAAGGAGTCTATGGAGAAGAACATCGAGGGATACAAGTTCCGTGAGGCTCTCAAGGATGCTATGGGTATCGCTAGAGTAGGTAACAAGTACATCTCAGATACAGAGCCTTGGAAGGTGGCTAAGACAGACATGGAGCGTACAGCTACAATTCTTAACGTTTGTCTTCAGATCTGTGCTGACCTTGCTATCGCATTCGAGCCATTTACACCATTTGCAGCAGAGAAGCTTCGCAAGATGCTTGGTGTTTGCATTTGTGCAGGTATTGACCACCGTAAGGGTGAGCAGGAGACAGTCAACACATACAAGGCAGGTGAGGGCGCAGCTCTCCACACAGTATCAGCTGATGCTGTAGATCCAAACGCTAAGTCTAACTGCCCAGGTGCAGCTAAGTGCACATGCCTTAACTGGGATCTCCTTGGTAACTCTGAGATTCTTCCGGAGGGCCATGAGATTGGTGCTGCAGAGCTTCTTTTCGCTAAGATTGAGGATGAGACAATCCAGGCTCAGCTTGACAGACTTGCTGCTATCAAGGCAGAGAGAGAAGCTGCCGCAGCTGAAGCTGCTGCAAAGGAAGCTGCTGCTAAGATTGAACCTCAGAAGGCAGAAGTTACATTCGAGCAGTTCGATGCAATGGATATCAGAACAGCAACTGTCCTTGAGGCAGTCAAGGTTCCTAAGACAGACAAGCTCCTTCAGCTTACAATTGATACAGGTATCGACAAGAGAACAATCGTTTCCGGCATCGCTGAGTACTATACTCCAGAGGAGATGGTAGGAAAGCAGATCTGTATTCTTGCAAACCTTGCTCCTAGAAAGATTCGTGGAATTGAGTCCAAGGGTATGATCCTCATGGCACGTCAGGGTGACGGCAAGATGAGATTCATTACTCCTCAGGAGGCCCTTGTAAACGGAGCACAGATCGGCTAGTCATAGACAACCATTATAAACGAAAGCACCACCTAAGTATTGTTACTGAAGTGGTGCTTGTTTTTTGTATTTGAGTTCTGTCTATTTCTTTCTGATGATCGAGAGTCCGTCTCTTATTGGGAGAAGAACAACTTCCACCCTAGGGTCTTTAATGATCATCTCATTAAAAGCGACGAGGCCTTGAGTCTGCTTGTCACCGGAGACTTTCTCTTCGTATACCTTTCCGCCAAGCATAACATCGTCAACCAGGATGACTCCTCCAGAACTGATGTGGTCAATTAGAAGGTCGTAGTACTCGCAGTACTCTCTTTTGTTTGCGTCTATATATACAAAGTCAAAAGTCTTTCCGCTCGAAGTGAGGATCTTGATTGTTTCTTTTGCGTCTCCAATGTGAAGTTCAATCTTATCACTTACTCCGGCTTTCTCCCATCCATCAAGGATAAGCTCTTCGAGCTCGTCATTGATCTCGAGTGTGTCAACGTGTCCACCCTCAGAGAGACCATAGGCAAGGCAGATGGCAGAATAACCTGTAAAGCAGCCTATCTCAAGTACGTTCTTTGCTCCTGTCATCTGGACAAGCATTGTCAGGAACTTTCCTTGTACTGCTCCAGAGAGCATACGAGGGTAATTGGTTCTGATGTTTGTCTGCTTCTCAAGCCATGCAAGGGCGTCGCTTTGAGGTGTAGAATGCTCTCTTATGTATCTGTCAAGAGGTGTCTCCATGTCTTTAAACGAATACTAGTTTAGATAGTTTCTCCGGGTTGAATATCTCAACCGCCGCTTTCTGGATATCTTCTGGTGTAATAGCTTCGAGCTGCTTTCGGGTTTCCTCAGAAGAAGTGATTGTACCATAGGAAAGAAGACTC
>JAKSJT010000383.1 GCA_024402125.1 Bacteroidales bacterium | reverse complement strand
AGGCCAACTACAAGATCATCGGTGCAGAGCCTGCATCTTGCCCTAGCTTCACAAAGGGTAGATTTGCATATGACTTCTGCGATACCGGTAGAATTTGTCCTCTAGCTAAGATGTACACTCTTGGTAGCCAGTTCATCCCTTCTGCAAACCATGCAGGTGGACTTCGTTTCCACGGTATGAGCACAATCCTTTCTCAGCTCTATCATGACGGTCTTTTCGAGTGCCGTGCAGTTGAGCAGACAGAGGTATTCAAGGCAGCTGTTACATTCGCACGTGCTGAGGGTACACTTCCTGCACCAGAAAGTAGCCACGCTATCAAGATCGCTATCGACGAGGCTCTCAAGTGCAAGGAGACAGGCGAAGAGAAGACAATCGTATTCAACCTCTCAGGTACAGGTTACTTTGACCTCGTAGCTTATGAGAAGTATAACTCTGGCGTCATGACTGACGGTATCCCTACAGAGAAGGAACTTGAGGAGTACTTCGCAATGCTTCCTAAGGCTGAATAAGAGAAGAACTTAGCAAACAATTTCAAACAAAGAGCGAGTGGTTGGATGTGATTCCTTCCACTCGCTTATTTTTGTTTATAGTGCTAATAAGGCTACTCCCCTGACTACTCTACTCTATATGGAACATTGACAGTTGAGCAGAATCCTGTTCCGTCTAGTATATAGCAATAAAGGCGATAATTACCTTTCTCACTAACTGTGATCTCCACTGTCGGTTCAGTTGTTATTATCACATCCCCTACTCTATCAGGTCTTGGCTCCCATGCTCCGCCAGTTGCAGTTACAGTCGCTTCGCGAAGGTTCTCCCACACATATGTAAGCTCAGCCTGCTCTCTATCCTTAACATCCACAGCAGCCGAGAATGCTTCCTTAAGATGAACTTTAGGGCTCTCGATAGCTGCCTTTCCTGAGATTGTCATTCCAGACACTACAGGTGCTGTCTCTGAAGGTTCCTTACCTGTCCATACCCTCTGCATAGCCTCAACCATAGGAGTCTTTTCTCCCTTTAGAGGAAGACCCTCTACGCTACTTTCAACAAACATGCAGAACCAAGTAGGAGTTCTTTCCTCCTTCTGGCCCCATAGGAAGCAGAATGATCCAAGACAGCTCTTAGGTCCATTGATGGCCGCATTGTATCTGGACTCGTAGACAATCCTCTTCTGCTCGCTTGTCTGCTCTATTGGAGCTCCCCACTCTGTCAGGTCACATTCCCACCAGCCTGTCGGACCCCACTCCGTGATAATGTAAGCACCATCATAAGCGGAAGCCTCAACGATTGACTCGATCTCCTCAATTCCACCATAACTGTTGATACCTACAACATCAAGACTCGGGCAATACTTTGCTAGAGAATCAAGAGCCTGAGGGTTATGTGAAATTACAGTACTTGTCAGATGTCTCTTATCTATGGATTTGATGATTTCGGAGAGTTCATTGACAAGGCTCCATTCAGCTTCAGAATTCGAACCGTCAAGAGCAATCTCATTACCGATACCCCAGATAAGGATGTTCCTGTCATCCTTGAACTCCTGCGCAAGAGATGTCACAAAAGACTTCAGGTTATCCCTATACTCAGGGTTGATATAGTCGTTGTGATCCTTTGACATAGATATACCCTGCATGATGTACATGTTGTTCTTCTGTGCAAGTTCTATGTTATGCTTGACAGAATTTATATTTCCGCCCCAGGTTCTGAAGGCATTGGCTCCATTAGAAGAAGCGACCTCGAGAGAGTTTGTTCCACCCACTCCAGTAATGAATGTCTTCACACCATCAATATAGAGGGAATAACCGCCACCTTTGGACGGTGAGATAACTATACCTTCCGTAGGAACGGAAGAACATGCCGATACAATGGCAAGGACAAAAGAAAATGCGACAAGATAGAAGATACTTCTTTTCATAACACTATGAGATTTATTTGCTGCAAAATTAAATCAAATATCTCTAAAAGATATAATTAAAGGCCTCAAAGATTATTTCCCGAGGCCTTCACTCTAAGTATCAGATCAAACTAATTGAGCTTGTCAAGATGCCACTTGCAGTTGTCAGAGTTAAAGTCCCACTTTGCAAGTGAAGGAGTAGAGTCTCCTGCGCTGATAAGAACAAGTTCATCACCTGCTCCTGGAACAGCCTTTGGCATAATCCTGTATGTACCGTCAGTGAGCTGCTCGATTCTCCAAAGCTGATCATCCTCGCCTGTAAAATGTTCAACTGTTGTAACCTCCATGTCAGCAGTAGCGGCAAGAGCTCTGTCTGTGCCTTCGATGACGATCTTCACATACTCTCCACCAAGGTATCCGCCCTTGTCTGCAGCCTCAATAGTCCACTTCTGATGTGGTCTGTACATGATATCTCCGATTCTTGCCGGAATATTGCCCTCAGCCCATCCAGACTGAACTTCAGAAAGTTTCTGATCCTCAATTGAAATAACATACTCATTGTCACTCTGGCGGAATCCTCTCATAGCACCTTCCTGACGGACAAAGTCAACTGCAAGCTCGAGAGCATAGCCTCTTCTTTCTGAAATGATTGCATATGTACCGTCTTCAACGAGTCTGCCTGCCTCAGGCCAGCCGTTTCTCCAAAGAAGAGGACGAATGGCAAGAACGCTTCTTCCGCTCTGGTCCATATCAGCCTCCCAGTGGAATGATACCTTCTCAACACCCTCAGCGAGGACTTCCCTTCCGAAGTGACCTGCACCGATTCGGCGAGGTTCAGCGGCAACTACCATCTTACCGCCACCCTTAAGCATATCTCTTCCCATGTTGTCAAGGAAAGGACCTGTCACATTGCGTGACCTTCCGCAGACAATGTTATATGTGGAGTTAAGACCATCACAGCATGTTCCATGAGTTCCTAATAGGTAATACCATCCGTCATTGTAGATCATGGTTGTAGCCTCACAGTCGATAGCGACATTGATGTCCTTAGCGCCCTTTGCTCTTTCGCCAGTCTTTGGGTCAAGCTCCACCATACGGATAAAGCCGAAATATGTACCATAGGTAACCCAAAGTCTACCTGTTGTAGGATCAAGGAAAAGTCCGGCATCGATAGCGTCACAGTCCTCATCAACTAGCGACGAAGCAACTTCTATAGGGTCAGTGTACTTGAAGTCAGGAGAG
>JAKSJT010000382.1 GCA_024402125.1 Bacteroidales bacterium | reverse complement strand
AGGTTTCATTAGCCGACAGGGTGTCTTTTTTCGATTACCGAGCAAATAACTGTATTTTTGACATATAAAAGCGCATACTTATAATCATCAAAGAAAGATATTACTTACTATTGCTTCGGCAGTGATGCTTTCGCTCTCTGCCAGTGCTGATGAAGGTATGTGGCTTCTTCCACTTCTTCAGAAGATGAATGCTGATCCTATGGCTGCCCTTGGATGTAGACTTACCCCTGAGCAGATCTATAGTGTTAACCATTCTTCACTTAAGGACGCTATTGTTCACTTCGGTGGCGGATGTACAGGTGAGATGATCTCTGACAAGGGACTTCTTGTTACTAACCATCACTGTGGTTATAGCAACATTCAGGCTCTTTCTACCCCAGAGCATAACTACCTTGAGGATGGTTACTGGGCTATGAGCAATGCTCAGGAACTTCCTGCTCCAGGTCTTTCTGTTACTTTCCTTAAGGGAATGACAGACGTGACAGACAGACTTAACAAGGCATATGAGACAGCTCTTAAGAAGAACAAGAACGCTGCAGACAAGGAGGCTATCGCAGAGAAGGCAAGACAGGACGAAGCAGATGCAATCAGAGCAGAGGCAGCCAAGACAAACCCTAACTGCACATTCTCAATTACATCATTCTATAACCAGAATGTATACTACCTTATTATCTATAAGACATACACAGATGTACGTTTTGTAGGTGCTCCACCTGCATCATCTGGTAAGTTCGGTGGTGAGACAGATAACTGGATGTGGCCACGTCACACTTGTGACTTCTCTATGTTCCGTGTTTATGCTGGTAAGGACAATGAGCCTGCAGCATACTCAAAGGACAATGTCCCTTATCAGCCAGTTCAGAGCCTCAAAATCTCTCTTAAGGGTATCCAGGATGGTGACTTCGCTATGATTATGGGTTATCCAGGAAGCACACAGAGATTCCAGACAGCAGCTCAGCTTGACAAGATGCTTGCCCTTAACGATATCAGAATTGACGCAAGAACTCTTCGTCAGGATATCATGTGGGATGCAATGGAGGCCGATCCTACCGTTCGTCTTCAGTATGCTAACAAGTACGCTAGCTCAGCTAACGGCTGGAAGAAGTGGATCGGTATGAGACAGGCATTCGCTAACCTTGGCATTATTGATAGAGAGAAGGCTGAAGAGGCAGAGTATTCTGCTTGGATTTCTGGAAACAAGAAGCGTAAGGCTGCTTATGGTGAGGCTCTTTCTCAGATTGAGGATGCTGTTGTTACAACAAAGGATGCAGGGCTTGCTGACACACTCCTTAACGAGACAGTAGGTAGAGTAGAGATTCTTTCATTCGCATCTTCATTCTCTAGAGCACTCTCAACAGCTCTTCGTTCTCAGAAAGATACAGCTGCTGCAATCAATTCTGCAATTGAGACAGTTGCTCGTCAGTTCAAGGATTACTCTGAGCCTCTTGATAGAAAAGAAGCTGTAGCTCTATTCGGAAGCTATGTGGAGAAGGCTGCAGCTGAGAATCAGATTGCATCCTTGAAGAAGGCTTCTCAGGGTGATATGGAGGCATTTGTCAATAGCCTGTTTGACGCTACTGTATACACTTCAGAGAAGAAGATGAAGGATGCAGCATCAAAGGGTCTTGCAGCATTTATCCTTGATCCTACATACAGACTTTTGGTTGAGTTCTCAAATAAGGCAAATGAGATTATCCCAATTGCTGAGTCAAAGGATGAGCAGCTTGCAAAGGCAAGCAAGGCATACACAGCCGGTCTTCTCGAATGGAAGAAGGGTCAGCCTTCTTATCCGGATGCTAACTCTACTATGCGTCTTACATATGGTACAGTTAAGTCTTATGAGCCAAAGGACGGAGTTCTCTACAAGTACTATACAACACTTGACGGTGTAATGGAGAAGGAAGATCCAAACAACTATGAGTTCCATGTTCCTGCTAAGCTTAAGGAAATTTGGCAGAAGAAGGACTTCGGTGATTACGCAATGCCAGAGAACGGTAAGGTTCCAGCTTGTTTCCTTATCAACTGTGACATCACAGGCGGTAACTCCGGTAGCCCTGTAATGGATGCTGACGGTAATCTTATCGGTCTTGCTTTCGATGGAAACTGGGAGTCAATGTCAAGTGACGTTATGTTCGAGCCAGATCTCCAGAGATGTATTTGTGTTGATATCCGCTATGTCCTCCTTCTTATGGACAAGTTCGGTGGTGCAGGATATCTTCGTGATGAAATGACTATTGTAAAGTAAAATGACAGAACAGGAAATACTTAAAGCTCTTGAAGATGTTCGTCATCCTGCAAAAGGTGACAAGAGCGTCGTAGAGCTTGGAATGGTGGACAAGATCGAGGTTGATGGTAACAATGTTGCCATCACTCTCGCTTGCTCAAAGCATCGTGATCCTCTTACAGAGTATCTTGTAGGTAGCGCAAAGGCTACAGTTATCAGAACTTTTGGTCAGGAGGTTAATGTTGAGGTAAAGGCAATTGTAAATGACGAGGCTCCAAAGAAGAAGGCAAACCATATCAATAACCTTTCTTTGGATAATCTTAACAATGTCAGACACATTATCGGAATTGCTTCCGGTAAGGGTGGTGTAGGAAAGTCAACAGTATCTGTTAACCTTGCAGTTGCTCTTGCCAGACTTGGTTACAAGGTCGGTCTTGCTGATGCTGACGTATATGGTCCGTCTGTTCCAGTGATGACTGCAACAGAAGGTGCTATGCCGGCAGCTCTTGAGGAGAATGGCGAGCAGGTAATTCTTCCAATTGAGAAGTACGGAGTGAAGTGGATGTCAATCGGATATTTCGCTGAACCTGGACAGGCTCTTATCTGGAGAGGACCTATGGCTTGCAATGCCCTTAAGCAGATGGTGCTTCAGGTAAAGTGGCAGGAGCTTGATTTCCTTCTTATCGATATGCCTCCAGGAACAGGTGATATCCATATCAGCCTTGTTCAGGAAATCCCAATGACAGGAGCTGTTATTGTTACAACACCTCAGGCTGTTGCACTTGCTGATGTTGAGAAGGGAGTAGACATGTTCATGAATAAGAACATCAACAGAAAGATCTATGGTCTTGTTGAGAACATGGCATGGTTTACACCGGAAGAACTTCCAAACAACAAGTATTATATCTTC
>JAKSJT010000381.1 GCA_024402125.1 Bacteroidales bacterium | reverse complement strand
GCCCTCGAGTACCTGACCCTTCTCAATCTTACCGATGAGCTCTGCTCTCTTCTGCTCCTGCTCTGCCTCGAGAAGAGCCTTATGAGAAACAACAACATTTCTGAACTCCTGGTTGATCTTAACGATCTTGAAGTCCATTGTCTGGTTAACGAATGAATCGTAATCTCTGATAGGCTTGATATCGATCTGTGAACCTGGAAGGAATGCCTCGATTCCGAATACGTCTACGATCATACCACCCTTTGTGCGAGTCTTGATGAAGCCCTTAACAACCTCGTTAGCGTTGAATGCCTCATTAACTCTATCCCAAGACTTGAGAGCACGAGCCTTCTTGTGGGAAAGGATAAGCTGTCCCTTCTTGTCCTCTGCTGACTCAACGAATACCTCAACCTTGTCACCTACCTTAAGCTCAGGGTTGTAACGGAATTCAGGAGCTGCGATAACACCTTCACTCTTGTAACCGATGTTAACGATAACCTCTCTCTTGTTGAGTGCTGTAACAACACCTTCTACGAGTTCGTTCTCGTTTACCTTTGAAAGTGTCTGATCATAAGCAGCCTCGATTGCTGACTTGTCCTCGCCACCGTAAATAGCCTGCTCGTTCTCGAATGCATCCCAATCGAATGCCTCAGGAGCCACGCTCACGTTGAGTGAAGACTTCTTGGTTTCTTTTTCTGCTGCAGCCTGAGCTGCAACATTCATTGTTTCTTCTGCCATAATTAAAATTTGGAATAAAAAACTAGTGGGTTAAACATTATGTATTGTACCTCCAGAGTAATGATTTTGAATTAGTTATAAAAAACAAAAACACGCCTCTGGGAAAAGGCGTGCAAAAATACGATAAAAAATGCGTTTCACCAAATAATTAGGGATAATTAAAGCATCTTTTTTCTCTTGAAAATCAATAGAATGGCAACTACCACAACAAGCATAATCAGCACGATAATAATCCATGCATAGCTAAGGAGTGCCATTGGCAGTTCCACGTTCATTCCATAGAAGCCCGTAATAAGTGTTGCAGGCATCAAAAGAACAGACACAAGAGTGAAGATCTTCATGATATTGTTCTGGTCCAAGTTGATTAGACCAAGCACAGTATTCTGAAGATACTCAAGACGCTCAAAACTGAAGTTCGCATGATTGATAAGTGAAACAACGTCCTGAAGCAGAATCTGGAAACGGCTCTCCAGATCCTTAGGATACTTGTCACTCTTAATCAGGCTTGAGATAAGACGCTGCTTATCGACGATGTTCTCACGAACGATCATCGCATTCTCCTGGAGCTGGTTGATATCGAGGAGGAACTCCTCATTGATATCTTCCTTCTGGTTGATTCGTTTGCTGTACTGAGCAATTTCCTTACTCATGAGCTCGATCATGTCGGCATCAAGGTCAACTCGCTGATCCAGAATGCTCACAAGAATTGAGTAACCTGTTGGGAAAAGCTTTGGCATAGCATACACTTTTCTCTGCAGCTCAGTGATGCTTCGAAGAGGAACCTCTCTTACAGTCACAAGAGAAGACTTTACAAGAGTGAAGGACACTGCCTCCATAGCATATTCCTCAGGTCCAGGAAGAAGGAAGTTGGTATTGGCAAATATCGCTTTCTCAGTCTCAAAATAACGAGATGAACTCTCGATCTCTTCGGCCTGAGCTCGAGACTGAATCTCCGTATCAAGGAAATCCTCAGTTGCGTGCTTCTCTTCTCCATTAGGATCCAGAAGGTCCACCCAAAGAACATCCTTAGGATCGAGTACAGCGAAATCGGTCTCCGACTTGGAAACCATCATTTCGTCATTTTTTCTGTAGAAAATACTAATCATAGCCGCTCCTCCCCTAATTTCGCAAAGGTATAAAAAATACCTTAAAAATAAACCTCTACAATAGTAGAATATTGAGTCCGATAGCAATCAGAACTACTCCACCGATGCCCTCTGCTATCTTTCCGAACTTATTCCCGATCTTATGTCCAGCGAACATTCCGACAACGACTGAAAGGAAAGTCACGATAAGGACTCCGACTGCCTTGCCAACCACATCCGACGGCGAATCACCGCTCATGGAAAGTGATATACCAACGGCAAGAGCATCAATGCTGGTTGCGATAGCACCAAGGATTACATTCCTGATTCCGTTAAGGTTTCTGACTTCACTTTCCTTCTCGAAAGCCTCCTTGAGCATCGAGCCACCCACATACAGAAGGAGCAGGAATCCGATAATATGTGCAACCTTCTCGACATATCCGACAAAAAGGTCACCGAAAAGCCAGCCTGCGAGCATAAATCCAGACTGGACTATTCCGAATGTTATCGCAATAGGAAGAACTGTCTTTGTATCAATTGACTTAAGCGTAATGCTTGAGCATACTGACACTGCGAAACAGTCCGCACATAACGACAAAGAAAAAATAAGTATTGCTATTAGTGCGACCATTATTCAATATATTTTTCTGTTATTGTTTTTCTAATTAAGGCTTGAATACCTGTCTATTGAGAATTGACCTTCCAAGAGTCAATTCATCTGCGTATTCAAGACCATCTCCGAATCCAAGTCCTCTAGCAAGGGACGACACCTTGACTCCGAACTGGCTTACCTGCCTGTAGATATAGAATGATGTTGTCTCTCCTTCGACATCTCCACTAAGGGCAAGGATAATCTCCACCTGGTTTGACGGGTCAGAACACAATGTCTTAAGCCTATCAACCAAAGAGGAGATAGTAAGATCTGATGGTCCTACTCCAGCTATTGGTGAAATGATACCACCGAGGACATGATAGACTCCCCTATACTGCCCGGTATTCTCGATGCTCATCACATCTCTGACTGACTCCACAAAACAAATCGTGTTATGGTCCCTTGTCTTGTCCGAAGAGATGGAGCACGTCCCGTCATCACAGATCATCATACATTCTCTGCAATACTGGACATTGTTGCGAAGGTTATCTATTGACTCCGTGAAATGCTGAACATTCTCCTTCGGCTGCTTGAGAAGATGAAGGGCCAGACGAAGAGCGCTTCTTCGTCCGACACCCGGAAGGGATCCGATTGCATCGACTGCCTCTTCCAGCAGTTTTGAAGGAAAGTTCTGAGAGTTCATTAGTTTTCTTTTCCTGCCTTATATGAATCTACAGCAGTACGAACTTTACCATACTTCAAAAGAA
>JAKSJT010000380.1 GCA_024402125.1 Bacteroidales bacterium | reverse complement strand
TCTGTCTGATGTTATTGATGAAGTTGAATGGAATTCTGTACTGCTGGTCAAGGAAGAGAGTGTTCTTCTTGAGCTTTGTGCTAGCTGAATTAAGGTACACCTGAATCTCTCTGGCATCAACCGTCGTATCCCTGATCCAGTATGAGTCTACCAGACCACCGTTCTCCTGCTCGGAAACCATATTGTAGATATAACCAGCATGCATGAGATACTTCTTGCCAAGATAGTTTGTTGAAGCCACGAAATTCTTGTTCTTCGCCTCCTCATTCTTTAGCATACCACCGCCACCAAAACGGTCATATGACAAAGTGAAGTTCAGCTCAGGATAGATATTCTGAGTTGTCAGGATATGAATGTTATCCGATGCCTTGTCCTTGGATGCAAACAGAGTTCCCCAGTACGCAAGCTCTGTGTACGGAGTCTTCGTATTGTAGAAAGGAAGAGTTGATGGAGACTTGCTCCAAGCCTCAAACGGCTCATAGAATGCAACACCTTCACTAGTTCTCTTGAAGTAGTCGTATGTCTGGAGAGCAGATCCGGCAACACCAAGCCAACTCGCTCCAACATCCTTCTTCAAATATGGGTAATCATTGAATCTAGGGTTGAAGTTCGTGTCAAGAGGCTGCTGCTGCAACTGATGGAATGACCTGTCATGAGACCATGAGATGATTCTCTTGTACTGCAAAGAATCTGGAATTGCGAATGTCTCAAGGATTCTAGGAGTCTCCTCCCTGATACTATCCCTTCTTGCGATCTTCTCCTGCTTAACCTTATCGATACTGTCTGTAATCTTTCGCTTAAGGATCATCTTCTGCTCGAAGTCATACTTCTTCTTAGCACTCTTTGACAATCCTGCATACCAGGCATCGAAGGCTGCCTTAGCTGCCGCAACTGAATCTGCTGCATACAGAGAGTCAAGCTTTGGCCAGTCCAATGAGTCACCCACTGCCTTAAGAGAGTCCCTTACAATGACATGAGTCAATGAGTCCTTAAGGGCGACATAGTACTTGTATCTGAAAGGATCGATTGTCCTAAGCGAGTCAGGGACCTTCATTGTATCCCTAGCCATAATGCGGGGAACAGTGTCAAGTTCAGTTATTGTAAATCCTGCATCATCCAGGGAACCATCCTTAGATCCAAATTTATTGACGTAGATGATTGTGTCCGGAGACATCATCACATCTTTACCGAAGTCCATCCTCGTAGTTTCTACACTAAGGATATTAGCAGCTGTAGCACTTACAACCGCTATCGGAAACCATATTCTACTGAAGATGTTCTTCATCAATTACTTATGTTAATTATTTCGAATTAAGAGTAAGAAGTCTTCCCTGAGCCTGAGCCTTCTCATTCTCGTTTGGGGTATACTTGATAAGCATAGGAAGGTACTTCTTCTCAAGTTTTGTGTCCTTGGATGATCTTGCAAGAAGAACGCAGTTCTTAATGGCTGTATAGTCATCCGGCTTAACCTTAAGGACAGCATTATACTGCTTGAGCGCAGCCTTGTTGTCCTTCTTATATGCAAGATAGTAGGATCCGATGTTAGTCATGAAGAGAGGATTCTTAGGGAAGTACTGGAGCATCTTCTCAGAAAGAGACTTGAAAGCTTCCCAACCTGCCGGTGAACCAATCTTATAGAATACCACACAGTATTCCTGCATGAATGAAGTGAACTCCTCGCTGCCTATTGAGTCATAGCCAGGATACTCCCACTTTGGCTTTGACTGAGCATTGTAGTCTGCCATACCCTTGAGGAATGAAAGGGCCATGTCAGGACTTTCCTTCTCATATTCAAACAGGGCTGACACCTTATAGAAGCGAAGATCGATTCTAAGAGGATAGAGACTGATTGCCTTATCAATCGCAGAAGTTGCGATGCCGAAAGTCTCATCATCGAATTCGTAATCCTGGAAATAGTTCTGATCAACTCCAAGGCTGTCTTTAAGTGACAGAAGCGGAGCGTTTCCGAGATACTTTGCCTGAGTCAGCACGATTGCCTTTGGCGAACGGCTCTTCTCAAAATAGTATGAGAACTTTGCGACAAGCATATTCTCATCCTCAGGGAAGGCTGTCTCCCACTTGTTAATAAGAGTCTCAATGCCGACACCAGTCTGACCTAGTCTCTCAACAAGAAGATTGTATCTTGTCAGATACTCCTGCTGAGTCATTTCCTGAGCCGAAGCGTTGGAAAAGACCGATCCACCAAGTAAAAGTGCTCCCCACAGAAGAGCAGTTGATAATATCTTTACAATTTTCATAATCTATCTATCAACATCCATCCTGATTCTTCGAGATGCAGGATGCAAATTGTTACATCTATTTCCTAGGTTCTTCACAAAACCTATAGGATGACCTTCATAGCATATCGTCACAAATCCTTTCTCAATTCCTGGAAGGACAATTGTATCCCTATGAAGATATGCAAGAGCCGTACCTTTATCCACTTCAGCCCTAGTAAACGCCTTTTCACTCAACAGCGAGCATAGCGCAAGATCAGAATCCGGCACAAGAGTACTTCCCTTAAGTGTACCTACCGCAACTCCTGACCTTAGTGGTCTGAGAGCTGACAAGACCTTTACAAGGTCCTTGATTACCGCTGGAACAGCTATGAGCATATCTCCCTTCAGCGAGAAGGACATCTGCTCCTGAAACAGTTCCTGAAATTTTGACGCTCCCGGAACTGGAGTTTCCCTTCCACCGGAAGATTTCGGCATTCTGAAGGACGTACCTTCTGCCTTTATAAGTGAAGCGCAATACTGTCCCTCTCCCCTGACAAGTCCTGGAACAAGACTATAGCCATAGTCCATATTGAGGACTCCTTCAAACTTGCTGTCAGAAGGAATAATCTCTGCACCAAGTTCATCCGCTATCCATTTGACGTTTCCATCATTCTCCATGTTGTTGAAAGTACAGGTCGAATAAACCATGATTCCACCATATGTAAGAGATGGCCACACATCAGCAATAATTCTTTTTTGACGAGACTGGCAAAGGTCAACTGTTTCCTCAGACCATTCCCTGACTGCCTCTTCATCCTTTCGGAACATGCCCTCTCCCGAGCAAGGCACATCAGCGACTATCATGTCAAAGAACCCTTCCAGACTAGCGAATGCTTTCGGGTCAACTGATGTCACTACAACATTTGGGTCACCCCAAAGAGCG
>JAKSJT010000038.1 GCA_024402125.1 Bacteroidales bacterium | reverse complement strand
GTAAATTCAGTTGCCTCTAGGGCACGCCGCAAGAAGATTCTTAAGAGAACCCGCGGAAACTTCCTTTCAAGAAGAAATGTTTGGACTGTAGCTAAGAATACCTACGAGAAGGGTCTTACCTACGCTTATCGCGATCGTAGAGCTAAGAAGAGAAACTTCAGAGCTCTTTGGATCCAGCGTATCAATGCTGCTTCACGTCAGTATGGTATCTCATACTCACAGTTCATGGGCAAACTCGCTAAGCAGAACATCGGTCTCAACCGTAAGGTACTTGCAGACCTCGCTATGAACAACCCTCAGGCATTTGAGGCAATTGTTAATTCTGTAAAGTAGTTTAAATTGTGAAACTGCGGGATCTATACCATAACAAATGGGTAGGCCTTGGCTTTTGGTCATTGCTCTATCTTTTGTGGGTGATTTGGCTCGGAAATTATTGGTTCCTACTCGGACTTGGAATTATCTTCGACCTTCACATTACCAAAAAGGTAAAGTGGTTCTTCTGGAAGAAGGAATACAAGGAAGGTGAGAAAAGAAATGAACTTCTCGACTGGCTTGATGCTATCATCTTTGCAGTAGTCGTTGTGACTTTCCTCAATATTTTCTTTGTTCAGGCATTTAAGATCCCTTCTTCATCAATGGAGAGCACCCTTTATACAGGTGACCATCTCTTTGTTGAAAAGCTAACCTTCGGACCGAAAGTTCCAGAAACTCCGCTCACGATTCCTTTCACTCATAATGTGATTTTCGGAAAAGAGTCTTATTCGACACTTATTCAGAATGATTACAGAAGACTTAAGGGTTTCAGAGAAGTAAAGAATGGAGACATCGTAGTTTTCGGATTCCCTCACGGTGATACAGTCCTTACTAAGGCTCCTGCAGATGACTACTATTCATTAGTAAGAAACGCTGGCCGAAAGTATGCAATTGATAACTTCGGACCAATTAAGGTTCGACCTTCAGACAAGAAGGATCATTACGTTAAGAGATGTGTGGCAATAGCCGGAGATACTCTTACAGTTACAGACGGTCTTGTTTACATCAATCCGCAGAAACAGGAAGTTTACCCAGGAATTCAGTTCAGCTACACGGTTGTAACAAATGGTCAGAGGATAAATAAGAGAATTCTTGAAGATTTAGATATTGAAGATTCATACTTTGATTCAAATCTACCTGGATATCCTTACCTCTTACTCACAGCTGATAAGGTTGACAAGGTTAAAGCTCTTTCAAATGTTGTAAGTGTTGACGGAAATTTGGATGTTTATCCACCGGATTATCCGGACTCATATTTGAGTATTTTCCCATTCAAACCAGAGTATCAGTGGACAAGAGACAATTATGGTCCTCTTTGGATTCCTGAAAAGGGAGCTACAGTGGAACTTACTTTGGAAAATCTACCACTCTACGAAAGAATCATTTCAACATACGAAAAGCATCAGCTTTCAGTAAAGGATGACGGAACAATAGTTATTGATGGAGTTGCAACTAGCAGTTACACATTCGAACTCAATTACTACTTTATGATGGGAGACAACAGGCACAACTCTCTCGACTCTAGATATTGGGGTTTTGTTCCTGAAGATCATGTGGTCGGAAGACCAGCAATGGTATGGCTCTCAACAAAAATTGGCAGGAAATTTCCTGCAAACATTAGGTGGGGCAGATTCTTTAAATTTGTGTAGAATTTGCAATTATGAAAATTTAAGACGATATTTGCACCCCCTTGTATAAATTATTGAAATAAAAATAAAAGAATAATAATATGTCAAAGGTTTGTCAAGTAACCGGAAGGAAGAGAATGGTCGGCAACAACGTGTCGCATTCTAAGCTACGCACAAAGCGTACATTTGACCTCAACCTCAAGACCAAGAAGTTCTGGTCAGAGGCAGAGCAGAGATTTATCACATTGAGAGTAACTTGCAAGGGTATGAGAATCATTGAGAAGAATGGTCTCGATGCTACTCTTAAGGCAGCTCAGGCTAAGGGATACGTAGACCTTGTTTAAAATTTTATAGCTATGGCAAAGAAAGCAAAAGGAAACAGGGTGCAGGTCATCCTCGAGTGCACAGAGCAGAAGGAAAGTGGAGTACCAGGAATGTCAAGGTACATCACAACTAAGAATAAGAAGAACACTCCAGAGCGTCTTGAGCGCAAGAAGTACAATCCGTACCTCAAGAGAGTGACAGTACATAGAGAGATTAAGTAATTTTAGGAGGATTTATTTATGGCAAAGAAAGCCGTCGCAACATTCGCAGCTAAGGCCGGTGCTAAGAGCATGGTTAAGTGCATCCGTATGGATAAGTCACCTAAGACAGGTGCTTATGTCTTCACAGAGCAGCTCATGGAAGCTGAGAAGGCAAAGGAGTTCTTCAACAAGAAGTAATCTCTTTGTAGTTATATAAAAGATCGCAGTTGAAACATTGTTTTGACTGCGATTTTTTTGTTTCTAATATCCTCAGAAACACATGTCTCTATCCTTTTTGGGTGTTTCTAATCTTTGTCTTTTTGATTATCTTTGCAAATTAAGATTATTATACCTTGTAACTAATGGGCATATTTAGTAAAGCATTCAAAAAGACCAATGAAGGCTTCTTCCAGAAGCTTTCAAGGGCTATTGTTGGAAAATCAAAAGTGAGTGATGAAGTGCTTGATGCTATAGAGGAGGCTCTTGTCTCTTCTGATATGGGCGTGGACACTACACTTAAGCTTGTTGAGAAACTCGAGGAAAGAGTAGACAGAGATAAATATATGTCTATGGAGGAACTCGTTGAGATGCTCCGTGACGAAATTGCAAAGCTTCTTAATGTAACAGAAGATTCAGTTGATCAGCCAGTAGTTCCATTTGACTTCTCAAAGAAACCATATGTAATTATGGTTGTTGGAGTCAACGGAGTAGGAAAGACAACAACAATCGGTAAGCTTGCAAGCATTCTTAAGAATCAGGGAAAGAAGGTAGTTATTGGTGCAGCTGATACATTTAGAGCAGCAGCTGTTGACCAGCTTCAGATCTGGGCAGAGAGAGCAGGCGTAGATATAGTTAAGCAGGCTATGGGATCAGATCCAGCTTCTGTTGCTTTCGATACAGTTAAGTCGGCTGTTGCTAAGGATGCTGACGTTGTCCTTATCGACACAGCAGGTCGTCTTCACAACAGAATCGACCTTATGAATGAGCTTACAAAGATCCGTAACGTGATGAGGAAGGTTGTTCCTGATGCACCACATGAGGTTCTCCTTGTTCTCGATGGTTCAACTGGTCAGAATGCATTCCAGCAGGCTAAGGAGTTCTCTAGAGCTACTGATGTTACAGCTCTTGCTGTTACTAAGCTTGACGGTTCTGCTAAGGGTGGAGTGGTTGTCGGAATTGTTGACCAGTTCAAATTCCCAATCAAGTTCATCGGAATCGGCGAAGGAATTGATGACCTCAAGGTCTTTGACAAGAAAGAGTTCGTGAAGACACTCTTCACAGTAGATGATATCAAATAGAAAAAATATAAAACAGTTCATAATATGAAACTTTCGTATAATTGGCTTAAGGATTACCTTGAGTTTGATTTGACTCCGCAGCAGGTTGCGGATGCAATTACTTCAATCGGCATTGAGGTGGATTCAGTAGAGGAGCAGGAGCAGATTCCTGGCGGCCTTGCAGGTGTAGTAGTTGCAGAGGTTCTAGAGTGTGTCAATCACCCTGATTCTGATCATCTCCATATCACTAAGGTTAATGATGGAACAGCAGAGCCTGTTCAGGTAGTTTGTGGTGCTCCTAATGTAGCTGCAGGTCAGAAGGTCCTTTTCGCCAGAATTGGAACTGTTCTTCCTGGTGACTTCAAGATCAAGAAGTCTAAGATTCGTGGAACAGAGTCATTCGGTATGATCTGCGCTGAGGACGAGCTTGGTATCGGAAACGATCATGCTGGTATTATGGTCCTTCCAGCTGATGCAGTAGTTGGAACTCCAGCTAAGGAGTATCTCAATCTTCAGACAGAGGCTGTCATTGAGTATGAGATCACAGCTAACAGAGTTGATGCCGCTTCTCATATCGGTGTTGCAAGAGACCTTTACGCATATCTTAAGCTTAACAATATCCCTTGTACATACAAGTACCCTTCAGTTGATGCATTCCAGGAAGGACCAGAGGGACTTTGCACAAGCGAGACAGAGATTAATGGTGCTATTCCTGTAGAGGTTCTTGACACTACAGGTGCTCCTGGATATACTGGTATCACTATCACAGGCGTTAAGGTTGGTCCTTCACCTGAGTGGCTCCAGAAGAAACTCATGTCTATTGGTCAGAGACCAGTAAACAATGTTGTCGATATCTCTAACTTCATTCTCTTCGAGCTTGGTCAGCCACTTCACACATTCGATGCAGGTAAGATTACTGGTAACAAGGTTATCGTTCGCCGTGCTGAGGAAGGTGAAGTTATCGTAACCCTTGACGGAGTTGAGAGAAAGCTTGCTGCAACAGATATGGTTATTGCTAACAAGGAGAAGCCTATGTGTATCGCCGGTGTATTCGGTGGTGATGACTCAGGTGTAACAGAGGCAACAACAGATGTATTTGTTGAGGGCGCTTATTTTGATCCAGGTTCAATCAGAAAGACATCAAAGAAGCATGGTCTTCAGACAGATGCTTCATTCCGCTATGAAAGAGGTGCAGACCCTTCAGTTGCTGCTTTCGCAGCTAAGCGTGCAGCTCTTCTTATTCTCGAACTTGCCGGTGGTAAGATCGTAGGTAAGCAGCAGGAAATCTATCCTGAGAAGATTGAAAAGAAGGTAGTTGACCTTGACTATGACAGAATTCAGTCATTCATCGGTAAGGAGATCGGTTACGAGACAATTGATACAATCCTTGAGGCTCTTAACTATGAGTTCATTTCAAGAGAGGGTAGTGCAGTTAAGGTAGCTGTTCCTACTTACATGATTGACGTATATAGAGAGTGTGATGTTGTCGAGGAGATTCTTCGTGTATACGGATACAACAACATCGACCTTCCTAAGCATATGAAGATGTCAGTTAATGCAACTCCATCTCCAGAGCCAGAGGCTGTTAGAAACAACATCTCAAATTTCTTCGCATCTAACGGATTCGTAGAGATTATGAACAACTCTCTTACAAAGGGAGCATATTATGAGGGCCTTCAGACATTCCCAGCAGAGAAGAGCGTGTATATCCTTAATCCGCTCAGCTCTGATCTTAATGTCATGAGACAGACTCTTATCCTTGGTGGTCTCGAGGTCGTAGCTTATAATATCAACCGTCAGATCAACTCAATGAAGATATTCGAGTACGGTTCAGTATATCAGAGAAAGCCAGAGGTGGAGGGAACAACACTTGCAGGTTACGAGGAGCACACATGTTTCTCAATGTTCATCACAGGAACAGCTGACAAGACGTGGAGCGCTGATCCAAAGAAGAGCAGCTACTATCAGCTTAAGGGATATCTTGAGCTTCTTCTTAAGCGTTTCGGCGCTGATCTCTACCAGATGTTCACATCACCTGCACCAGCAGATATCTTCTCTGAGGGTGTTGTATATGAGATGCCAGGTGCTAAGAAGCAGCTTGCTGTAATGGGAACAATCAATCCAGCTCTTGCTAAGAAGATGGGTATCAAGCAGCCTGTATTCGCAGCTGAGATCAACTGGCCAGTTCTCTTCGATCTTATCAAGCGTAACAAGGTTAAGTTCTCAGAACTTCCTAAGTTCCCTGAGGTACGTCGTGACCTTGCTCTACTTCTTGATGAGTCAGTTACATATGCTGACCTCCAGAAGAGCGCGCTCAAGGCAGGTAAGAAGATGCTTAAGGGTGTTTCACTCTTCGATGTATATAGAGGCGACAAGATTCCAGAGGGTAAGAAGCAGTATGCACTCAGCTTCACACTTCAGGATCTTGAGAAGACTCTCACAGATGCTGATGTAGAAAGAGTAATGAATAAGATTCTTGCTACATTCCAGAACGAGTACGGCGCTACTTTGAGATAATCTATGAAGCGTCTTGTATCGATATTGATGATAGTTACGGCTTTCGCTTTTATGACTGCGTGCGGTCATAAGGCGAAAGTTATATCTGACGACAAGTTCATCAGTATCTATATGGACATGTTCATAGCAGACCAGTGGCTCGAGGCTAATTATACAGAGCGAAAGGCAGCTGACACTCTTCTTTTCTATGATCCTATTTTTGAGAGATATGGATATGATAGGGAAGACTACTTTAAGACAGTCGACTATTATCTTCAAGATCCACAGAAGTATGTGAGGGTCGTAAAGAAGGTTCAGGCAAGGCTTGAAGAAAGAGTGAAAGGTGTTCAGACAGAACTTGAAATTTCCGCAGAGAGAGAAAGGAACAGGCCAAAGGATATGGGCGTTGTGAGATTCTCCGAAGCGATAAAGAAGCTTCCTTTCCTCGATACTATTTTCATTCAGAAGAACGACCAGGGCATCTACTCAATCATGCCGATAGAGTTTGACACTATCTTCAAAGGCCCGGAGATTGTCATTAGGGAAAAGATTGACACAACCGTATCTGATTCTCTTGCAGTAGACTCTTTGTCTGTTGATTCAGTGGCAATCAAGCTGAATACGGAGGATGATGAGGACCAGAAGATGGAAGTTGCACCTCTGATTGATGAGGGAAGAGTAAAGCCTATGCCTGAAAGGCCTGTCAGAAATCCTAAGGCAGGAATCAGGACATCGAACAGGAATGCGGAAAGATTACCGCTTGAAGATCTAAAGAAGTAGTAGTTGAGTATGATGAGAGAAGAGACGGTCTTCGGACCGATTTATAGCAGAAGACTAGGTTCTTCTCTAGGAATAAACCTGTTACCTCAGAAAGGTAAGCTCTGTAATTTCGATTGCATTTATTGTGAGTGCGGTTGGAACAAGGATGGAAGAGATGACAAAGTGATCCCTTCGGCGGAAGATCTGAGACTCGCTCTGGAGACTAAGTTGAAAGAATGCAAGGAGACAGGTACTCCTATTGATTCGATAACATTCTCAGGAGACGGAGAGCCAACTCTCAATCCTCAGTTCCCGGAGATAATAGATATTACTCTTGCTCTTAGGGATGAGTATTATCCGAATGCTGTGGTTTCAGTCTTGTCAAATGCGACTAGAATCAGCCGTCCAGGAGTGTTTGAGGCTCTTAAGAAGGTGGATAATCCAATTCTGAAACTCGATGCTCCTACAGATGAACTTGTTGAGAAAATCAATAAGCCTGCTGGAGACTATAGAGTAGAGGATGTGATAAATGATCTTAAGCGTTTTGAAGGCGATTTTGTTCTTCAGACCATGTTCCTTGTCAGTGATGATTTCGATTCTTCAGAGCCGAGGCAGCTCGCTGCATGGATGGATATCGTAAGGGATATAAGGCCAAGGGAAGTGATGGTCTATACCTTGGATAGAGAAGCTCCTAAAGCAGGGCTTAAGAAATTTACAGTTGACCAGATGAAAGAACTTGTAAGTCCTCTTATAGAAGAGGGATTTAAAGTTCAGATAAGGGGATAAAGATTAATTTTTGAAATAACTAACTACATTAAATATGAACTTATTCGAACAGTATGGATATACTCCAGTAGCGGAGGAAATTTCAAGAAGTCTTGAGATGATAGCATCCAATGTGGAAACCAATTCTACTCCAGAAGTGCTGAAGGCATGTTTCGCCGCAATGGATGTAACTACACTTCACACCAATGATACTGTTTCTTCTGTGAAGAAGCTTGTTGAGAAGGTTAACTCTATTAAGACACTCTATCCTGAATATCCGCTCCCTGCATCTGTTTGCGTCTATCCTAACTTCGCTTCAGTTGTTGCTGAGACAAGAAACAACCCTGACATTCAATATCTAGCTGTTTCCCTTCTGCTCAGAGTTTCCTTGAAGTTAAGGTACGTGAGTGTGAACTCGCAGTTGACGGTGGTGCTGATGAAATCGATATCGTTCTTGCTCTTAACTCATTTATGGCTGGAGATTACCAGACAGCAGGTGATGAGATCGCCGCTATGAGAAAGGCAATTGATGCAGAAGCAAAGAAGTTCGGCCGTACAGTTATCCTTAAGGTTATTCTCGAGACAGGTCTTCTTACAACACCAGAGAATATCGCAGCAGCTTCATTCATCGCTATGGAGAATGGTGCTGACTTCATCAAGACTTCTACAGGTAAGGTAGATGTCAATGCAACACCAGCTGCAGCATTTGTGATGTGCAACTGTATCAAGGCATACTATAAGAAGACAGGCAATAAGGTCGGATTCAAGGCAGCAGGTGGTATCTCCACAGCAAAGGATGCTGTAAGCTACTACTCTATTGTCGCTACTGTTCTCGGTAAGGAGTGGCTCGGAAACGATCTCTTCCGTCTTGGCGTCAGTAGGCTTGCCAACAGCCTTATCTCAGCTATTGAGCAGCAGACTGTGAAGTTCTTCTAGTTTGCTATCGAGTATCGCTAGAGCTTAGAAATAACAGGTTTTCCTAGTGGAGGGAAGTTCAAAGTATAGAAGAAGACTGCCTAAAAGGTGGTCTTCTTTTCGTTGAGGCATATCGACGATTGTCGTCGTATTAATTATTGCACTAGAATCAGGAGGGTAGAACTGCACTACAGACACTTCTATGGCTGATTTGAAATTTTATCCGTATGCTACTTTTCTATACGGATAGCTTAGCATACCTTTGCAAAAGTAAAAACACTTAGACTATGAATGCTTTGAAAGCTCTTGTGGCATCCTTTTTATTGCTTTTCGGATGCGTCTTTTCAAAAGCATACGCGCAGGATTTCTCCCTGTCAACCAATCTTGCCAGTCTTGCAGAACTGGGTACACTGAATGCAGAAGCAGGCGTTGGACTCTCCAGACATGTGAGTCTCAACGCAGGACTTCGGTACAATCCCTTTGTCTATTCTAAATCAGGGACAGGAGATACCGTTCAGGACAAGAAACAATCTTATGCGGTCGGGGCCAAATTCTGGCTCTGGCATCTCTACTCGGGATGGTGGCTTGGATCGTCAATGCAGTATGAGGAATTCAGTGAAGGCGGTTTCAGATCAAAAGTCACATCGGAAGGAGACAGGTACGGAAGTACTATTTCAGCCGGGTATAGCTATCTTCTAGGAAAGCACTTCAATCTTGACCTCGGTCTTGGAATGTGGGGAGGATGGGAAAAGTATGTAAGCTATTCCTGCCCGACATGTGGAGAGAAAGTAGATTCAGGGAACAAGGTGTTCTTTCTTCCCGATGCGGCAATCGTAGCGATATCTTATATCTTCTAGAAAGTCAAGGGTTGTGGTGATGCATATTATTATTAACATCCGTAGATTTTCCATCTTATTCACTACAACCCTTTGTCATTTTGTCTTTAGGAAAACATTTTTTATCTTTGTTGTCCTTTGACAAGCGCGAGTGGCGAAATGGTAGACGCTCTAGTCTCAGAAGCTAGTGCCAATTGCGGCGTGACAGTTCGAGTCTGTTCTCGCGCACTTATGAAAAAGGCTGACCTTTTGACGGGTTAGCCTTTTCTTTATTTTATGCGAATGTTTCCTCAATGTTCTTCGCTACTATCTTTATAAGACGTTCTCTTGCTTCAACGCTCGCCCATGCAGTGTGAGGAGTGAATCTCAACTTCTCAGGGTGGCTTGTGTGAAGAAGCGGGTGATCTTCACAGATAGGCTCCTTCTCGAAAACATCAAGTGCCGCTCCTCCGATGATTCCTTCGTCAATGACCTTTGCAAGATCATTCTCCACTACGATACCACCTCTACCTAGGTTAAGGATGAAGGCTGTAGGTTTCATCAGGCGCAGCTGGGCTTCACCAATCAGACCTGCTGTGTTCTTGTTGTATGGAGCATGAACTGAGATAGCGTCAGACAAGCTCATAAGTTCATCAAGGCTAACGCAAGGGTAGTCCTTGCAATGACCTGTTCCGGAAGTTGAATAGTAGATTACCTTCATTCCGAAAGCTGTAGCCAGTGCTGCTACCTTTGATCCGATATTACCCATTCCGACAATACCTAGAGTCTTGCCTGTAATCTCCACGAATGGGACAGATACATCGGTAAATAGACCGCTTCTTGAATATTCTCCACTTTTGACAGCGTTGTCAAAGTATGGCGCATTGCCTAGGAGTGAAAGAAGATGCATGAATGTTGACTGGACAACTGAATCAGTTGAGTATCCTGCCACGTTTTTCACAGGAATGCCTCTTTCCTTGCAGGCATCGAGGTCTATGTTGTTGACTCCTGTTGCTGCCTCGCATACAAGCTTGAGGCTAGGTGCTGCGTCGAGGAGCTCTTTGGTGATTCTGACCTTGTTGGTTATTACTACGTCACAGTCTGCAACTCTGGAGAGAGCTTCCTCTGGAGTTGAGGTAGGGTAGCAGATTAATTCACCCTGGCAGGCAATGCAGTTAAGGGAAGTGTCGCCTATTGTAGCGGCGTCAAGAAATACTATTTTGAGCATGAGATTTAGTGTTAAAGGATAAAAGAAAACAGGACCTCACAAAAATCTGTGGGTCCTGTCTAAATATTCTAATAAGGGATTGACTACTCCCACTCAATTGTTGCAGGTGGTTTAGAACTGATGTCATAGACTACTCTGTTGACACCCTTTACCTTATTGATAATGTCGTTGCTTACCTTCTCGAGGAAGTCATAAGGGAAGTGGAACCAGTCTGCAGTCATAGCGTCAGTTGAAACGACAGCTCTGAGAGCAACAGGGTTCTCATATGTTCTTTCATCACCCATGACACCTACGCTCTTGATAGGAAGAAGGACAACACCTGCCTGCCAGATAGCATCGTAGAGGTTAGTTGCCTTGATTCTAGGATCAGAAGCAGAAGGGAAGTTAAGAGCTGAGCAGTCATAATTTCTAAGACCCTTGATGAAGATGTCATCAGCCTCACGGAGAACATTGAGCTTCTCCTCTGTGATGTCACCGATGATTCTGATAGCAAGAGATGGTCCTGGGAAAGGATGACGGCCAACGAGCTCTTCCTTGATTCCGAGAGCACGGCCAACTCTTCTCACCTCATCCTTGAAGAGCATACGAAGAGGCTCAACAAGCTGGAGGTTCATCTCCTCAGGGAGACCACCTACGTTGTGGTGAGACTTGATCTTAGATGCGATACCCTCAATACCGGCAGACTCGATTACATCTGGGTAGATAGTACCCTGGCCAAGCCATCTGGCATCCTTAATTGTCTTTGCATACTTGTCGAATGTCTCGACGAAGAGTCTTCCGATAATCTTTCTCTTTGCTTCTGGTTCAGTCACACCAGCGAGCTGGCTGAGGAATTCCTTGGAAGCATCAGCACCGATTACATTAAGGCCCATGTCCTGGTAAGATGCCATTACATCCTCGTATTCGTTCTTACGGAGAAGACCGTTGTTTACAAAGATACATGTAAGGTTGTGTCCAATAGCCTTGTTAAGAAGTACTCCGGCAACAGTTGAGTCAACACCACCACTAAGGCCGAGGATAACTCTGTCGTTACCAACTTTCTTTCTTATCTCTTCTACTGTTGTGTCGATGAATGAATCTGGAGTCCAGTCACCTTTGCATCCGCAAATTCCAAGAGCGAAGTTTGCAAGGATCTTGCTTCCCTCTACTGTGTGGAAAACTTCTGGATGGAACTGCACTGCGTATGTCTGCTCGCCTTCGATATGGAAAGCGGCATACTCTACATCCTGTGTAGAAGCAATGACCTCACCTCCTTCTGGAAGTCTTGAGATTGTGTCACCATGAGACATCCAAACCTGTGAGTGAAGTTCAACGCCCTTGAGAAGAGGAGAATCTGCCTTCTTCACGTCAAGCATTGCTCTTCCGTATTCTCTTGCGATAGATCCTTCAACATTACCGCCGTACTTGTAAGCAAGATACTGAGCACCGTAGCAGATACCAAGAAGTGGGTAAACACCCTTAATTCCCTCAAGGTTCATCTGAGGAGCATTGTAGTCTCTTACAGAGCAAGGGCTACCGGAAAGGATAACACCCTTTACGCTAGAGTCTAGAGCTGGGATTTTGTTGTAAGGATAGATTTCGCAGAAGACATTAAGCTCTCTGAGGCGACGGCCAATAAGCTGGGTAACCTGAGAACCTGAATCAAGAATGATGATTTTTTCTGTCATTTGAAATCGTTGTTTCTGTTTAGATTACAAAAATAAGCAAAAAGTTCCTTTTATCTCTAGAATTGAGTAAATTTGCAAGATATTTTAGAGGAAAAAAGAATACGATTTTTATGCAGGAAATCAGGAACATTGCGCTGATTGCGCACGTCGACCATGGTAAGACCACAATGGTGGATAGAATGATCTATCAGGCTAATCTTGTAAGACAGCCAGAGAACCTCGGTCAGCTCATTCTCGACAACAATGACCTCGAAAGAGAAAGAGGTATTACAATTTTGGCAAAGAACGTATCAGTAGTGTATAAGGGTGTGAAAATCAACATTATTGATACTCCAGGACATAGTGATTTCGGTGGTGAGGTAGAGCGTGTGCTTAATATGGCAGACGGCGTTCTTCTTCTTGTTGATGCTTTCGAGGGCTGTATGCCTCAGACACGCTTCGTGCTTCAGAAGGCTATCGAGATGGGAAAGAAACCTATCGTTGTTGTAAACAAGGTTGACAAGCCTAACTGTCGTCCTGACGAGGTTCAGGAAGAAGTGTTCGATCTTATGTTCAATCTTAACGCAACAGAAGATCAGCTCGACTTCAAGACAATCTACGGTAGTGCAAAGCAGGGTTGGATGTCAACAGACTGGCAGAACCCAACATCAGATATTACTCCGCTTCTTGATACAATCCTTGATGAGATTCCAGCTCCTGTTCAGCAGGAGGGTACACCTCAGCTCCTTATCTCTTCACTTGAGTACTCTCCATATGTTGGACGTATCGCAGTGGGTAAGGTGACAAGAGGATCTCTCAAGACAGGTCAGAACGTCAGCCTTTGCAAGAGATATGACATTATCCAGAAGTCAAAGATCAAGCAGCTTATGGTGTTTGATGGACTCGGAAAGGCAAACGTAGAGGAGGTTCAGTGTGGTGACATCTGTGCACTTGTAGGTATCGACGGATTTGAAATTGGAGATACAATTGCAGATTTCGAGAATCCAGAGGCACTTCCACCAATCGCAGTTGATGAGCCTACAATGAGTATGCTCTTCACAATCAACAACTCTCCATTCTTCGGTAAGGACGGTAAGTTCGTAACTTCAAGACACATTAAGGATCGTCTTGAGAAGGAGCTTGAGAAGAACCTTGCTCTTAGAGTTAAACCAGGTCTGACAGCAGATTCATTCGTGGTTTACGGTAGAGGTGTCCTTCATCTTTCAGTTCTTATTGAGACAATGAGAAGAGAGGGATTCGAGCTTCAGGTAGGTCAGCCTAAGGTCCTTGACAAGACAATCAACGGACAGCGCTGCGAACCTATCGAGGAACTCTCTATTGAGGTTCCAGAGGCATTCGTAGGAGCTGCAATTGAGATTTCAACACGTCGTAAGGGTGCTCTTATCCACATGGAGCCTAGAGGAGACAGAACTCTTCTCGAGTTCGAGATTCCAACTCGTGGTCTTATGGGACTTAGAAGTAACCTCCTTACAGCATCTCAGGGTGAGGCTATCGTAGCACACAGATTCAAGGAGTACCAGCCATATAAGGGAGAGATCGAGCGTAGAAACAACGGCTCCCTCGTATCTCTTGAGACAGGTGAGGCTATCGCTTACTCAATGAACAAGCTTCTTGACAGAGGTCGTTTCTTCGTAGAGCCAGGTGAGCCTGTTTACGGTGGTATGGTAGTCGGTGAGCATACAAGAGAAAGAGATATGAACGTAAACATTTGTAAGACAAAGAAACTCTCAAATGTACGTGCAGCAGGTAGTGATGAGAAGGTTATGCTCCCTCCTGCAATCAAGTTCTCTTTGGAGGAAGCACTCGAGTATATCCAGGAGGATGAGCGCGTTGAGATTACTCCACACTCTATGAGAATTAGGAAGATTTTGCTTGACCCGCTTGACAGAAAGAGAAAAAGCGGAGAAGAGGATTGATATTAGGAAAATTTTTTATACCTTTGCATCCCTTAAATCTTATAATCCCGTTAAACGGATTAGCGCAGGGCAGAACAAAGTTCAGCTGGCGCATAGCTAAGGAGTTCTTTGGCAGTTTTGAGAATTCAGAGATCATTGATGCTGATCTTGATGTAAATGTTGAGGTTGAAAAGTCTGGACGTTACATCGGAATCGATTGCGAAATCACTGGTAATGTGATAGTTCCTTGTGACAGATGTCTTGAGGATTTGACCATTCCAATCGATACAACAGTTCTTCAGAGCGTTAAGTTCGGAGAGGAACCGGCAGAAAGCACTCAGACTCAGGAAGGTGAAAGAGAGATAGTTTTTATACCTCAGGATAACACTGAACTGGATCTTAGTCAGACAGTATACGATTATGTTTGCATTTCTATCCCAATGCAGAGAGTGCATGAGGAAGGCGGATGTAATCCAATTGCAATGAAATATCTGAATGGAGAACAGAATGAGGAAACTCATGAAGAGCCAGTCTCTTCAAGTCCTTTTGCTGCTCTCAAAGGACTGCTTGAGAACAAAAATTAAAGTGAATAATAATAATTTAAAGTAAATTAATTATGACACATCCAAAACACAAGCATTCAAAACAGAGACGTGACAAGAAAAGAACAAAGGACT
>JAKSJT010000379.1 GCA_024402125.1 Bacteroidales bacterium | reverse complement strand
CTGAGAGTTTTTGAGTAGTTTCTGAGCAGTAACGCTCACTTCACTCTTAAGAGCCCTAATCTGCTGATCCAGATCGCTCTTATGTGTCTGCTTAAGCTCTGATATAGTCTTGTCATAGACTCTCTGCCTTTCTTCAAGAAGTTTGTTTGCGGCCTTGAGGTCGGTAGCCAATTCAACAATCTTAAGTCTCTGGTCTTTGATTCTAGCAGATGAGACAATATATGCAATAAGAAATGCTACCATGGCAGAAACCAGGCAGCATGCTATAATTATGATAACAAGAGTATCTTTTTCCATAAATTCGTTTTCTTACTAACAAAGTTATGGAATTTGAAGATATTCTGCCAACAGAATTCACTATGGATTTCTAAAGAGAGAAACCTACGAAATCACTTATGATCTCATGGCAATATGGCTTGATTGACTCTGCTGTATTTGTTGTAGCAAGACCTACCACATACATATTAGCAGCATTTCCAGCTTTCAATCCGCTGAATGAATCCTCAAATACAACGCACTTGTCCACTGGCACTTCGAACACCCTAGAGCCCAGAAGGTAACAATCAGGATCCGGTTTTGATGCCTTGAAGTCTTCACTAGTCAGGATTCTGTCAAAAAGAGTCTTGAAGTCAGGATGATTCTTAAAGACATTCTCCATCTTTGGCTTATTGCTGCTAGTGACAACCGCTGTCTTAATACCTCTTTCCTTAAGTGAAAGAATATACTCCTTCGCTCCTGGAACATACCTGTAATCCATAGTCTTTTCAAAAGCGTAGAGTTTCTCTGTGATTGTCCTTTGAAGATCAGGATCCGGAAAGAACCTATCATAAATCTGAACTAGAGTCTGTCCCTTGATAAGGTCTTCGAGTCCTTCTACATCGGGACGATACTCCTTTCCCATCTGTTTCCAAAAGATGGAATACTGTGATTCCGTATCGAATACGACTCCATCCAGATCAAATAGAGCCACTTTCATTTCTGGTCTTTGCATATACTATAGCGTTCTATCAATTTGCGAGAGAGCAAAGACATAGGCACCCAGTGATATAGCCTTGCTTGCTCCAAGCCTTGACTTAATAATACCAATTCGTTTCTGCGGATCATAGACTACTGTCTCATCCATTCCAAATATATTAATCTCTCTAGCTTCACCTTTTGCAAACGCATCGAATTCAGTCTCATCATCAAGGTTATAGACTTTCATCTGAACCCTGTCTAGTTCTTCTCCAGAGAGAGTTCTGATTTTAGAGCGCATTGAATCAAGGATACCTGGTACTATCAACTCACTGGAATTCATAATGCCGCCACCAATAACAATAAGACCATCTATGATAGTCGCAGCGGTAGCCATGGCTTCGCCAGCAACTCTACCCAGTTCATAGAAAGCAAGTCTTGCTGCTTCCTTGTCGCCATCCTTTCTTCCATAATAAATATCAGAGATATCCTTTGGCTCAAGCGACGGATCATTGATTCCTGATTTCTCTGCATAAACCCTCTTTACAGCCCTTATGGCAACTCCATCTTCAACGATCACATCCTTATTGAATGGATGAGGCAGGCAGAAAGTCTCCACACAGGAGTTATCGCCTCGATTTAGTTCTCCTCTTATGAAAGTACCGATTCCAAAACCGGTTCCAAGAGTATATCCAATAAGATTACGATATTGCTTCGTACTACCCTTTTCCTTAAGCTTTGAGTTGATTTCCGGAAGAGCACCAACTAGGGCTTCACCATAAGTGAAAAGGTCACCATCGTTGTTGATATACACAGGAATACCAAACAGTTTACTAAGGTATGGTCCCAGTGCAACGCCATCTCTAAAGCACGGAAAATTTGGAAGGAAACCACCGATAATTCCATTAGGATAGTCAGCCGGGCCAGGGAAAGCGAAACTGATTGCAACAGGACCCGGTTCACCTTTCTCAATTAAAGCAAGCTTGATTTCAGAAAAGCCCTGCACAATCGTTTTGAGGCATCGCTCAAGTGAATCAGCATGCGAAGGCAGACTGATAGGCTCAACTATATACTCACACGATTTGATGGCACCAAATACCAAATTGGTTCCACCGGCATCAAGAGTCATGACTACTCTATTGTCATTTCGATAATATTGCATCAAATATTATTTGTTTTCAACAAAAAACAGACCTTTGGCACACGATTTGCATTTAACAAAGCAAAGCAATAAATAATAGTTGTTTTTTGTTGTGTTATAAATTAGGTTAGTATTAGAGTTAGAGAACGGGCCGTGACGGTTCCGTTCTTTTTTATTCTTTAAGCTTAGAATCAATGATAATGGTTACAGGACCATCATTCAAAAGATCGACTTTCATATCAGCTCCGAATATTCCTCTTCCTACCTTGATTCCGGAAGCCTCCTCCAAAAGTTTACAATACTTGTCGTACATAGGCACAGCAAGATCATGACCAGCTGCTCTGATATAGGATGGACGGTTACCCTTCTTTGTAGACGCAGTCAAGGTAAACTGTGATACTGCAATAAGTTCTCCCCCTACATCCTGGACAGAGAGGCTCATGACATCATTCTCATCAGAGAAAATCCTCATGCCTGCTGTTTTGTTCGCAAGCCATTTGGCATCCTCATCTGTGTCTCCATTCTCTACTCCTACAAGGATAAGAAGACCTTTTCCAATCTTCGCTGTAACATTAGGTGTATCACCTACGTAAACAGTTACAGATGCTCTGGATACTCTTTGAATTACAAGTCTCATCGTTTGAAGTATTTATTTTTAGAGAAGAACTGATTCGATATCTGTCTTAAGCTGATATCTGTCCCAATCAGCACGATTTGAAAGAATAAGAAGAAGAGCATCCTCCTTTGGATATCTTGCTACCAGGATCTTGAATCCGCCATTGTCGCCCCAATGCCATGCAATTTGATTATTAGAGCCAGCAAGCCCCCATCCAAGACCCCAGTTGACGCCATCAGCAGCATGTGAATGCTGTGTAAACATCTCTGCGAAGGTTTCTTCTTTTAGGTCTGCTTTATCATTGATAATATGGCACAAGAACTGCGCATACAATTTAGCATTTGCATAAAGTGACCAAGCAGAATTTGGCTCTGGAGCAAGGCCATCATCATCCACCCCATCACGTATTTTCATTACTTTTCCATCAATATCAAAGCCCATTGACATCCTTT
>JAKSJT010000378.1 GCA_024402125.1 Bacteroidales bacterium | reverse complement strand
CATAATGTGCTGAAGGAAGTTGAGCTGATTATTCTTTGTCTCAACATAGAAATCTTGACGGTCAATATCTACAGAACCTGCTGGACGAGTACCAAATGGAGGATTTGCTAAGATGACATCAACGAGAGTATCAGGAGCCTTCTCTAGTGAATCCTGACAGAGAATAGGACTGCGATCAGTACCAATGCCATGCAGATATAGGTTCATCGATGCTAGAGTAACAACCAATGCTGTGTTGTCATAGCCATGCAATGCCTTATCACGAAGGAAGTCTCGCTTCTCCTTATCCTGGCTTTGATTTTTCATGTAGTCGTAGGCAGCCAACAGGAAGCCGCCAGTACCACAGGCAGGATCACAGACAGTCTCTCCTATCTGAGGACGAGCAACATCTACCATAGCTTGAATCAGAGAACGAGGAGTGAAGTACTGACCAGCACCACTCTTCTTATCCTGTCCATTCTTCTCCAGGATGCTCTCATAGATAGCACCCTTAACATCTCCATCCATGACAAGCCATTGTTCTTCGTTGATCATCGTAATGACCTTCTTCAGATACACAGGCTTGTCTATCTTGTTCTGAGCTTTTACAAAGATAGTACCAATAAGATTCTCTTCCTCACTGAGCTTCTTCAAAGTTGACTCATACTGAGCAATAAGATCAAGACCATCCAAGTCGATGAGATCACTCCATCTATATCCCTCTGGTATAGCTGAGTCTTCACCGAACATTTCAGTGTTCTCATTGTCCATCTTCAGGAAAAGAAGATATGTCAACTGAGTGATATAGTCAGTGAATCCGATACCCTGTCCTGCCAGCGTTGTAGCAAGAGTCCAGACTTTCTTGGTAAGCGATGTTTCTGTATTTGTTGCCATAACGTATTATGCTGTCTTTCTAATAACGACAAATTTATATAAACTGATAAGAGCATTGGTTGCAGGTTCAAGACCGCCAAATGCCTGAATGATCTGAGCTGCCTTTGTCTTATCATCTTCCCTAATATCCTTTATTGAAACTGCTCCATTGCTGGCCACATAGTCAACGACTTGACGCATTACCTCAATTTGTTTTGGAGTCTTTTCGTTGTTACGCTGGCCACACCAAAGGTTAAAGTATTGCTGAGCTGTAGCATAAACGCTATCCAGTTTTTCAATTTGACGGAATGCGTAGCGTACCAGTTGAATGATGTTTGTCATTGCAACCTGCTCCTCCTTGGTGGTATGCTTCCTTACATCCTTAGGACTAATCAAGGAATATGAGTTCCAGAGACGGCTTGAAGAGAATCGGCTATTTGCCATCTTCAACCTGTTCTCCAAGTCCTTCAAGACAGCGTATGATAGAGGATCTCCCTCATTGTTCCAAATGATACGAAGTGCCTCTATGTCATCATGATGATCATTGCAGTATTGTTCGAAGGCATCGGTAGTTTCCTTTGCTTCCTCTATAGAGAATCCCTTACTGATAAGCGTATCCTCACCAGGCATAAGTATCTGGACAAATCCTGCATTAAGGATTAGCAGATATTGGCGTGCTTCTGGGTGATTGACAATACTTGCTACCAAACCCTTTCGCTCACGATTTGGCTCATTAATATCTACGAATGGAGGTAATAATGCTTGATCGAGGTTATCGCATATAGAAGAAGACAGTTCCTTCATGTCCATATATGCCAGCTCTAAGAACTTCTTGCGCTGCTCTTCAGTACATTTACTATAGATGCGAGCAAGACGTGAAGCAAGCATACGAAGGTACTGATCTGTCACATTACCATGGGTAATAAATTCAAGAAGTTTCTTGAACGTGATAGTTTCCTTTGGTTCGTCATCGGTTCCTGCTGAAGGGATATGCATTTCATGCTCAGTAACACCAACAGCATCTACAAGATAGAAACAATCTTTAGTGAAAGCATTAGGTGTTACGTTTCGTAACTGTTCATCACCGATTGTACGAACACCACGACCCTTCATCTGAACATATAGAGGCTTTGTCTGTACATCACGCATGAACATCACAACCTCAAGAGGCTTAACATCGGTTCCTGTGGCCACAAGAGTACAAGTGACGGCAATACGGAACTCCTTATCATTGCGGAAATGACGGATCAACTCATTGCTATCACCGGCACTATAGGTAATCTTCTGAACATAGGGATCATCTGGAGCAGTATGACCAAACACCTCCTTGGCTATATTCATAATATTGGTAGCATGTGCCTCATTCAGAGCAAAAATAAGGGTCTTAGGAAGATAGTCCATATTGGGTTCACGCTGTGGATCTGTGAACATTTCAGTATAGACACTATCTCTATAGGTTTCGAGAACCAGCTTTATCTGAGCCGGATTGATGACACTACGATTAAGTTCCTCCTTGGTATATTGTTTCGTTTCCTTCTGACTGACGGTTTCAACCTTTCCAGTGTATCGTGTCTCTACACGCAACTTATCTCCCTGCTTGATTGCACCACCATTCTCAGTGGCCTGAGTCTTGATGCGATAGACACGGCAATCCACATTCACACCATCTACGATACTCTTTTCAAGGGTATAGTTGACGATGCGATTGTTGTTGAAGAAAGCCATAGTCTCTGGGACAGGAGTAGCAGTAAGACCAATCATCTTGGCAGAGGTAAAGTAGTCAAGAACCTTCTTCCAATTACCATAGATGCTTCGGTGACATTCATCAATGATGATCACATCAAAGAAATCCTTTGGCAATGCTGGATTCTCTGGAAGTTCTACAGGAGTATCAAGGTCATTATCATCGTCATCATCATCGACATCTGTTATATCCTCACCTTTCAGCAAAGAGAAAAGACGCTGTATTGTAGAGATAACGACATTACTATCACTTGGAATCTTAGCAGATTTAAGACGGTTGACAGTATAGATGGTATTGAAAGGATCTCCATTCTCTGTAAGTCGGAACATGCCGAACTCTCCTTCTGCCTGCTTGCCCAAGTTATTGCGGTCAACCAGGAAGAGGATTCTTCTCATCGGTGTATAGGCAAGGAAACGATATGATGCCAGACATGCCGTATAAGTCTTACCGGAACCTGTTGCCAATACCATCAAAGCCTTGTTCAGACCTGCACGGAATGACTTTTCAAGTTCAGTAATAGCCTCAAACTGGCAGTCGCGCAATCCCTTTTTCTTCAGAGTAGGAAGACCGGCATAAATATCTTCAATGCCAAGCA
>JAKSJT010000377.1 GCA_024402125.1 Bacteroidales bacterium | reverse complement strand
GGGGTAGTTCGGAAGACCACTCTAGAAGCTTCGGCAGGAGTGGAGACAGCAGTTCATGGATATGAGCTTGACTCAGCAGGAGCAGAGCCAGATCGCATCCAATATCGATGAGGTGACTCCTTATGATGTACGAGTATACCTTGATACTGTTGATAAGGAAAGACTTCCTATCGTTCCTATTAAGTATCAGCTTAGCCAGATCGCAATCTATCCGGATAGAGAAGCAGCCAAGTCGGCAGTTAAGGAAAAGCTCCTTGATATCCGCGAAAGAATCATCAACGGTGAGAGATTCTCAACACTTGCCAGAATCTATTCTGAGGATCCAGGTTCTGCTAGAAAGGGTGGTGAACTCGGTATGGCTTCAAAGTCAATTTTCTGGCCAGCTTTCTCTGATGCTGCTATGGCTCTCAAGCCTGGTATCATTTCTCAGATTGTTGAGACTCCAGATGGATTCCATCTTATTGAGGTGCTTGAAAAGAAGGGTGACATGTTCAATGCTCGTCATATCCTTATGAAGCCTCAGTACACTTCAGAGGACATGGAAAAGGCTTTCCAGACTCTTGATAGCCTTAAGACAGAGATTTCAAACAAGGCCGTTACATTCCAGCTTGCAGCAAACTTCTATTCTCAGGATCCGGCTACAAGAACAAATGGTGGTCAGATGTCAGACCCTTCTACAGGTTCTGCATACTTTGAAATCGACCAGTTGAAGCCAGAAGATTACAATGCCATCAAGGATCTTGCTGAAGGTGAAATCTCAGAACCTTTTGAGTCAAAGGATAACGAAGGTCGTGGCGAGACAGATATCAACAGTGGTAACACTGTATACAAGATTATCAAGCTTGATAAGATCCTCCCTTCTCATACCGCTTCTTTTGAGTCTGATTTTACACAGCTTCAAAGTGAAGTTCAGTATCAGAGGCAGATGGATGCCATTAACAAATTCATTGAAGAAAAGATTAAGTCAACCTATATCGTTATCGATCCAATGTTTAGCGATTGCGAGTTCACAAATGAGGGTTGGGCTTCTAAATTCAGGAAATAACTAGATGTCTTTTTGTAAAAGGCTCATATATCTTTTCGCTTTTCTGCTTGCTTATGTAGTACCAGTGTCTGCGCAACAAACGTCGCAGACGGACTCACTTGTGCGCCTTATGAGTGCACAGTCAGCACAGCTCATTGAGGAAAAGGGAGTCAGTTACAGAAAGGTCGTGGGTCCAGCAAGATTCCTTCATAATGACACATATCTTGTATGTGACACAGCTCTCTGGAATCTCAACACCAACATAATCAAAGCTATCGGTAATGTAAAGATCATTCAGGACCAGACAGTCTTGAGTGGAGATAATCTTGATTACCTTGTTGATGAGGATCTTGCACAGTTCAGAGGTTCTGTAGTCCAGCTTCAGGACAAGGACAGAAACACGCTTCGAACCAGATATCTTGATTACAATACAAAAGATTCTGTTGCGACATTCTTTAATGGTGGCGCCATGAAGGATAAGGACGGACAGGTGATTGAGAGCAGCTCTGGTACATACGATTCAAAAATCAAGTTGTTTACATTCACCAATAGTGTAAACATGTTTTCAGACTCGTCTTTCGTAAAGACATCCAAGCTTACATATAATACAGATACAGGCCTAGCTGTGTTCCCAAACAGTACAGATGTATGGAACTCTGATAAGATGCTGTCAGCTGGATCAGGACGATATGATAGGGCAAACGGCATCTTCTTCTTTACAAAGGATGTCCACTTGATGTCAGAAGCTCAGGAAGGCTGGGCGGATTCCCTTTACTATTATAATGCAGTCAATAATGTTGACATGAGAGGTCATGTCCAGCTAGTTGATACAACCCGTAATGTTGCTGCTTTTGGAGGGAAGATCTTCTATGAGGATTCACTCCAAAGAGTTACAATGACCCGAAACGCTGCAGTGATGCTTCGCACTAAGGAGGAAGAGAAAATCGACTCTGTATGGGTGGGAGCTGACACACTTATTTACCGTTCCATCCGAATGTGCGATGTGGATTCTGTGGCATTTGTAGTGTCTAAGGAGAGAGTTGATGATATCAATTCGGACCCTATTACAGAGTATCGAAGAAAAGCTGCCGAAGAAGCGGCTAAGGCAGCGGAAGAGGCTGCGGCTAACGATCCGAATAGACCACCGACACAGGCTCCTGCCCAGCAGCAGGACGAGAAGATTGAGACAACGCCTACTCCAACTGCTAAATCAAGGCAATCCTCAAGGAAGAATACAGCGAATGCCGCAAATAATGAAGATGAAGATGTTGGTGAACCAGATAGTGGAACCCAAGACCTTTCACCTTCAGAACCATCTTTGCCTGACACCCTGACAATGAATCCATCATTGATTGATTCACTGGCAGTGGGAGGGTCGGATATCTCTGATTCTTTGTCAGTTGACAATATGGTGGATCCAATTGATGTCCCTGAGGTCGTACAGGAACCTCTTGATACGACAAAGGTCGGTTTTGCTAATGCTTTCGGACATGTTAAGGTATATAGAACAGATCTTCAGGTAGCATGTGATTCCCTTGCTTACTGCGATCTTGATTCTCTGGCAAGACTTTACAAGAATCCTGTTGTCTGGAATGATGGTAATAGACAGTACTCAGCAGATAGTATAGCTGTCGCCATTAAGAATCAAAGTGTCGACAAGGCTAGATTGATGTCTAATGCATTCATTGCTATTCAGGAAGACAGTCTTCTTTTCGACCAGATCAAGAGTACGGAGATGATGGCATATTTCGATACCACTGGAGCATTGAGAAGATTCGATGCGCTTGGTGGTGCGGATGCGATTTTCTATCTGGAGGAGAATGAGTCTCTAGCTACGGTTAATAAGCTGGCGACAAAGATGATGTCCGCACACTTCGTTGAAGGCAATATCGATAGGGTATATTATTTTGAGAAGTCGGATAATAATTTCTACCCGACGGTACAGCTTCCTAGGGTGGAACGTGAGCTCAAGGGATTCTTGTGGCAGATAGAAAGGAGACCTAACGGAAGGGACGATATTATTGATCAGCCTTTGCGGGCATCGGAAAGAAAGGTCTATGAAGATAAGCCTAGGACTACGTTCAAGCAGACAGATATCTACTTCCCTGGTTATATGAAGGATGTCCTTGATAAGATTGCAAAGGGCGAAGTAGCTAAGGCGAATGCCAGTGCA
>JAKSJT010000376.1 GCA_024402125.1 Bacteroidales bacterium | reverse complement strand
ATAATGTTATGCCTCCTCAGTCAATCACAACCATAAATGCGAAAGGGAAGCAGGCGAAATACGGCCAGAAGAAGACTCTTTATTCGCTAATAGAGCATTATTGTACTGACAGAAACATAACCCTCAGACGAAAGTCTTCCTATCTACTGTTAGGACGAGCAATATTCAGATATGAGCAATACATGAAGATTGTAGAGAAGATTGACAATTACTTCTTCAACTTTGACACTGTTACAATAAATGAGATCAACGATTTTAAGGAGTTCTTTAGGAATGAACATGTAATCAAGCAAAAGTTCCCTGATGCCTATGTTCAAATCGAGCAGAAACAAAAGGAATGCTTCCCTATGAGACATACTCATTCTACAGACTATAACTACGCTATCCGCAGCGAAAACTATATGATAGACATTCTAAAAAAGATGAGAGCAGTTTTTCGCTGGTTAAAAGAAGACCTTAGAATAACAAAGAATGATCCATTCAAAGGAATGAGTATAGGCGTAGAGAAAGAAACTGCTCATCCAGTCTATATCACCATCGAGGAAAGAAATAAACTCGCAGATCTGGTGATTGAGGACAATGAACTTGGAATACAACGAGACATCTTCGTATTCCAGTGTCTGATCGGATGTCGTTTTAGCGATCTCATTACACTGACTCCAGATAATATCACTAATGGAGTACTGGAATACCTGCCAGGGAAGACACGCCATCAAGTCCGACCTCCACAGCCACGAATACCTTTGGGAAAGCGTGCACTGGAACTGATTAAGAAATATGAGAATGTCGATACTGAGGGCAGACTTTTCCCATTTCGAAGCATAGTCACATATAACACCGCAATCAAGGAAGCCTTCAAGCTTGCAGGTATAACCAGAAAGGTCTTCGTTCTTGATCCCAAAATCGGTGAGGAAGTTCTCGTTCCAATAAATGAAATAGCATCTTCTCATATGGCAAGACGTACTTTCGTAGGCAATGCCTATAAGATAGTAAAGGATCCGAGTATCATATCAACAATGTCTGGGCACGCACCCAACAGCAGGTCGTTCGCAAGATACAGAGACATCGATGATGACATGCGAAAAGAAATCATTGACCAAATCAACTAATTTTCTTCCTTCTAATGATAACCATTACTAAAGGTATTTCCGAAACAACGATAGACGGGCTTAATGAGTTATATGTATGCCCGAAGTCCGTCAACCCTCTTCCTGAGAAAGTTCACAGCGGCATTCTCATTGACCAACGATTCTTCCGATCTGGTGACATATTCATAACACACAGGTTCAAGGACAGAACTGAAGATGATTTTTCCCGTGCCTTAGAGGCAAGAACTGAGTTCGAGCATTTCTGCAACAGAGTAGTCAATATAATCCGAGTACTCGAAGACATTGTCCCTGAAATATCAGAAGATATGATACTGACTGTTATCGGAAAGGAGAAACAAGGAATTATCAGAAAGGTTGGGGACTGGCTCCCTGCTAAATCAGTTCTTGAAGCGCTCTCCCTTCCTTCTGATAATATCCCTCGCTTATACAAGCATCACAGAAAGATTTATGACTACGGACTTGAATATCTTATGAGCAAAAAAAGATGCAGACATTCATTCAAACTTATGGATGTCCAACTTCGCCACCTTCTTAGGCTTGAATACTTTGAGAAGATACGTCATCCGAAGAAGAGATTCAGCCTCTGTCTGGAAGAGCTGACAACAGGGCATCTCGATACCATACGAGACTTTATATCTCATGAATACGAAATTAGTCAGCAATATCCCAAACAGATGGAAAAGGCAAATGCTATTGTGGATAAGCTGATGCCTCGCATAACACACCCTATTGTAAGGAATCATGTAAAAGACGGTTCAAGACATACAATGGATATGGTAATGAACTTGCTACATTGGCTCACAGTGACAAGAAAGGAAAATACCAACCTATCTTTCAGAAAATATGAAATAGGAAGTGTTGTCAAATTTGGCGATATTGCCACAATAGAATCATCCGATATTAAAAAAGTATCTGAGATTGAGCTGTCCGAAGCACCATTCTACGAAATGATGAGAGACATTTTTCTGTTCCAATGCCAAACTGGATGCAGATATAGGGATCTTAAAAATTTGACGCATAGCAATCTGAATGGCTCTTATCTGGACTATGAGCCGGAAAGACTAATGCTTAGAAAGTTTACACCAATAACTCATCTTTGGCTCAATGACAGCTGTATGTCTATCATAAAAAAGCATTCCGGCAAGGCCGAAAATGACCGTCTATTCTACTTTCCTAATCAAACAGAATACGAAAGGATTCTTAGGGACATATTTACGAGAGCCGGACTGAATCACAAAGTCAGCATCAAGACCAAAGGACGAAATGCAATTTCGTTAGTTCCCTTGTGTGAATGCGTTACATCGGAATCTGCAGAACAATACTTCCATTGCCAAAGAATGCCTAAGGATTTACAGCATCAGCTAAAGAATAACGATTCCAAAGTCAAGGAAGACACAGCCAGGGCTGCACTCATGAGTCTGCTCGATTCATAGTTCACATTATATATAATATATTAGCATGATAACAATAAGCAAAAAACTGTCCGAAATTATCAGAGAAGATGGGATGGCAGAAGTTCTGGTCATCCCCATCTCAGCCATCCCATTCACTTCTGATATTCATACCAACATATTCGTACAGCCGACATATTTCCGACACGGAAGCATCTACCCTACTAAGAGAATACGTAACAACGACAAGAGTCAGGCAGAACAAGCCAGGACCGCAAGGACTGAACTCAACAAGTTCTGTAGAGTGTTGTACAACATTGTCCGCGTGATTGAGGATAAGGTAACATCAATAAGTGAAGATATGATCATCAAGATCATAAAGGCAAAGGAGGATGGTATTATCACAAGGAAGGGAGGATGGCTTGATTCCGCTTCAGTCCTCTCCTACCTCTCCCTCTCCTCTGATAATACATCCTACTCTCATCACAGAAAGATTTATGACTTCTTCATCGAATACGCCATGACCACTGAAGCAGCAGAACATGACTACGAGGTCTTTGACATATATACACGTCGACTGATCCGCTTTGAACTATACATGCAACAGGTTGAAGGTATCAAAGACTATAGCCTTAGCATAGACAGCATGAAGGCTGAAGACGTAAAGAAGCTTCAGTATTATGCGAAACACGAATATGAAATATTCCAG
>JAKSJT010000375.1 GCA_024402125.1 Bacteroidales bacterium | reverse complement strand
AGAACAGGATACGTAGTTAAGACCAGCACTCTGACAGAAAGCGATTGTCTTAGGGTCACCACCGTGTTCACCACAGATACCCATCATCATGTCAGGTCTGACACTTCTACCAAGACCAACAGCCATCTTCATCAGCTTACCAACACCGTCGAAGTCCATAGTTGCGAATGGATCGTAATCATAGAACTGCTTGTCTGCATCGCCGACATATGGTCTGAGGAAGCGAGCGGAGTCATCTCTGGAGAAACCACAAGTCATCTGAGTGAGGTCGTTTGTACCGAAGGAGAAGAATTCTGCCTGGCCAGCGATTTCATCAGCTGTAAGAGCAGCTCTTGGAACTTCAATCATTGTACCGATTTCATATGGGATGACGAGATTCTGTTCACCAAAGACCTTTTCGATTTCTTCAACAGCATACTTTCTACACAAGTTGAATTCCTTATAGATACCTACGAGTGGAATCATGATTTCTGGGTGAACCTTGAAACCTTTCTTCTTGACGGCAATAGCAGCTTCCATGATAGCTCTAACTTGCATCTTCAGGATTTCTGGATAGATAACTGCAAGACGGCATCCTCTGAAACCAAGCATTGGGTTGAATTCATGGAGGGAGTTACACTTCTGTGCAATTTCTTCAACAGAAATACCCATCTGCTGAGACATTTCATGTCTGGATGTGTGGTCATTTGGAAGGAATTCGTGGAGAGGTGGGTCAAGAAGTCTGATGACAACTGGAAGACCGTTCATTGTCTCAAAGAGACCTTCGAAATCTTCTCTCTGCATTGGAAGGAGTTCAGAAAGAGCTGCCTCTCTTGCTCTGACGTTGTCTGCAAGGATCATCTTTCTCATAGCGATGATTCTGTTGCCACCGAAGAACATATGTTCTGTTCTGCAGAGACCGATACCTTCAGCACCGAGCATGACAGCATGCTTTGCATCCTTAGGTGTATCAGCATTTGTTCTGACAGACATTGTCTTTATTTCGTTGACATATTCCATGAACTTCTTGTAGTTCTGGAAAAGCTTGGATTCAGACTCGTTCATTGTTCCTTCAAGGACCTGCATGATTTCGGAAGGCTTGACTGCAATCTTCTGAGCATAGACAGCACCAGTGAAGCCATCGATTGCCATGTAGTCACCTTCGTTGAGTGTCTTACCGTTGACAACGAGAGTCTTCTTGATTTCATCAACAATGATTTCGGCACAACCGGAAACACAAGGGCAACCCATACCTCTAGCAACAACAGCTGCGTGAGAAGTCATACCACCTCTACATGTGACGATACCGCGGGAAACAGCCATACCACCGATGTCTTCTGGGGATGTTTCAACTCTGACGAGGAGGACATCCTTACCTTCTGCAGCAGCTGCTTCAGCATCCTTTGCATTGAAGAAGATCTGACCACATGCACCGCCAGGGGAAGCGTTAAGTCCCTTTGTATCAGGAGTGATGTTGAGGTCTCTGATGACCTTGGAGTCAAGAATTGGGGCGAAGAGCTTGGAGAATTCAGCTGCTGGTACTCTGGAAACAGCTGTTTCCTTGGAGATCAAGCCTTCTTCAACCATTTCAACCTGGCTCCTGATCCAGGAGAAGATTGTTCTCTTACCCTTTCTTGCCTGAAGCATGTAGAGCTTGCCTTCCTGAATTGTGAATTCCAGGTCCTGCATATCATGGTAATGCTTCTCGAGGTTTTCTCTGATGTCGCAGAGCTGCTTATAAGCTTCTGGATTGACCTTTTCAAGTGTATCAATCTTCTGAGGTGTTCTGATACCAGCAACAACGTCTTCTCCCTGAGCATTCATCAGGTATTCACCGAAGATCTTGTTTTCACCTGTGGATGGGTCTCTTGTGAAAGCAACACCAGTACCGGATGTTTCACCCATGTTACCGAAGACCATGCACTGGACGTTGACAGCTGTACCAAGGAGACCTCTGATGTCGTTCATAAGTCTGTACTTGATAGCTCTTTCGTTGTTCCAGGACTTGAAGACAGCATCAATAGCCTTGAAAAGCTGATACTGAGGATCTTCTGGGAAGTCTTCACCTGTGTACTTCTTGTAGATGACCTTATATCTCTTGATAACTTCCTTGAGGTTCTCAACATCAAGTTCTGTATCGAAGACCTTTTCGTTCTCGTCCTTGACAGACTGGAGAGCATCTTCGAACTTTGCATGTGGAACGCCCATGACAACATCACCGAACATCTGGATGAAACGTCTATAGGAGTCCCAAGCGAATCTTTCGTTGCCAGTCTTGTCGATGAGAGCCTGCATGGAATCTGGGTTAAGACCAAGGTTGAGGACTGTATCCATCATACCAGGCATAGACTGTGCAGCACCGGAACGGACGGAAACAAGGAGAGGATTCTTCTTGTCACCGAGCTTTGCACCCATGAGAGTTTCAAGTCTATTGAGGTTGCTGAGGACTTCTTCCTTCATGCCATTTGGATAAGAACCGTTGTGCTTATCGAAGAAATCACATGCTTCTGTTGTAATTGTAAATCCAGGAGGGACTGGAAGTCCGACGGAGGTCATATCTGCAAGGTTTGCACCCTTACCTCCGAGAAGTTCCTTCATGTCGCCTCTACCTTCAGCTTCACCGTTGCCGAAGAAGTAAACATACTTTTTTGCGTCCATTTTTTATTTCCTTAATTATTAAGTAACTAAATTGCGCAAATATGTTATCAAAGAAACATTTAGCGGTCAATAAAACTACAAGTCAAAATGCGTAATTTCTAATCAGTAATTCTTTATCTACCAAACATTAACCAAAGGGCTATTCGACAAAAATGAACCATAGTTCCAAAAATCACAAAAACTAAAAAAGGTCCAGTAAGCCTGAAGAAGCAGACTAGACTGAACCAATTCCTTTTCATGTATAAAAATACGTAAGTCTTTCCAAACGATTATACAGCTTGGTTGTAATACTGGATCCCCAGAACTTCCCCCTGCTCCTTGATCTTAAGAAGGGCAATCTTTTCGATCTGCCGGATTCTTTCCTTTGTCAAATTGTATTCATCACCAATCGCTTTCAAGCTCTTTGGCTCTTCTCCATTGAAGCCATAGCGCTTTTCGATGATATCCCGTTCTTTTTCTGACAAAGCAGAAAGTAAGCCTCTAACATCTGCTTCCATTGCCATGGTAACAGTTGCGTCTTCAGGACTTTCGCCGGAATCTTCAACAAAATCAGCAAGACTACTCTCTCCGTCCTCATCATTCTT
>JAKSJT010000374.1 GCA_024402125.1 Bacteroidales bacterium | reverse complement strand
GATAATCTCTGTTTATCCGAAAGGACTTTAGTTGCGTTCTTGCTTATATATACCAGTTCCTTCTGATAGACCTGCTGGAAGTTCCCACTGTGACAAAATGCAGGTGATGACGGCAGAATGCTTGATAGCGGAATGGTAAGATTGGAAAGCTGTGAGTAGTCAGGAGTCTGGGAAGGATTTTCATTGATTGAAATATCGTCAGAGGATCCGTTCACCGCTGTTATTTTCTTTACTTCCATCTACTCGACAGAACCGGATGGTGTTAGGCCACGCTGTTCAAGTTCTGCCAGAAGGTCCACTCCATGAAGAGAAAACACAAGGAACGGGTTATTGTCTATCTCCAGGCTGATCTGATAAATGACAGCAGCGAGGTGCTTGCATGGAACAGCCCAGTCTGGGCATGAACACTCCATGTCTATATCTCTCCACTGTCTAGGGAAAAGAGGCATGGCTGAAGCATCAGCCAGCTTCGACAATGACTCATCCATCTGTCTGTTAAAGAGCTTGCTGAGGACCACAGGACGCTCCTGTATCATCGCAACAAGCTTGTCTAGCTCCTTGTCAGTGAACTTACGCAGAACAAGTTTTTCCTTATACGGAGTGCGCCTACTGCCCTGCACCTTTGCCGTGACAACATTCTGATCAAACTTGATTTCCCTGACCATTCCGTTACGGGCATATGATGCGCCCCTAGGAATACGGCTGCTGTAATCAATGTTCTGCAGCGCACAAAGCCACTGCTGTCCCCACCAGGTTGATCCGAATTTCGTTGCTATATAATCTCACAATTTTAATTGCTCAAAAATAAGCCATTATTTGCATTCCAAACAGGATCATCGAACTCAAGATTAGTATTTGTTCAATTATGCTTACCTTTGTGATATTGAAATATGATTAAACACTCACAAACCCTATGAGCAAATATCTTTTAGTTTTAGCAGTTATCATTGTCGGCATATTTGCCCTGTCTTCATGTTCCAAGGAAGATATTGGCAAAAAGAATTACGATGAAGGCTTGAAGTACATTGAGGAGAATGGAAAGCGTGATGGTGTTGTCACAACGCAGTCAGGTCTTCAGTACGAAATCCTTAAAGCCGGTAATCCAGAGGGCAAGAAGCCTACAGCTTCAAGCCAAGTAAGATGCCACTACCAGGGAACATTCCTTAACGGTAAGGAATTCGATTCAAGCTACAAGAGAGGCGAACCTCTTGTGTTCCCTCTTAACGGAGTTATCCCAGGATGGACAGAAGGTCTTCAGTATATGACAGAAGGTGCAAAGTTCCGTTTTGTCATCCCTTACTTCCTTGCATATGGTCCTTATGGATATGGTTCCATTCCTCCATACTCAACACTTATCTTTGAAGTTGAGCTTATTGAGGTTCTGTAATCGAATTTGATTATCACTTCTTTAATGGATTAATGGTTAGGTCAGCCCAAAGGCTTTCCTAACCATTTCCATTTTTTATGCTATCGATACAACAAAGCTGTTTTCTTAATCGGCACATACGATCTGAGAAGCGTTGCAAGTTGATTTGCTATTATGGAAAAATTAGAATACTAAGGTTAGAATCTGATAAAATACTTAATAAGACGCTTATTATAAATATTTCTTTCTCAACCAAAATAAAATGAATACCTTTACATTGAATTTTGTACTTGCTGATCAGAATGAAGGTCACGTTACTCAAGTTGTAAAACAGGATATCATGTTGAAAGATAAGATTCAATACATAGTTGCGCTTATCGCTGAATTTGCAGCATACTATCAATTGACGGATGCCCAGGCATTGCGTTACCTTCAGCAGTATCATGCTCTTGAGCTTTGCGACAAACATTACGGTGTGATGCACACACTTTCGTTCCGAGACAACATAGAAAGCCTGACAATTTATTGCAAACGAATGGGAGGGCAATTAGGATGAAACTATACCACGGATCAACCGTTAATATTGACACCATAATTCTCGACAAGTCGAAGCCATACAAGGATTTCGGAAAAGCATTCTACCTATCTAGCGAAAGATCTCCAAAAGCCCCAGGCAAATCTCTATTCTCAAAGTTCGGGTTATGTTTATTCCTACCTAATCTCAGAGATTAGAACAGGAAAAATGCAATAGTCAACAAAATGGATAGCAAAACGAATAAATGGTTAGGTCAGTCCGATGGACTTTCCTAACCATTCTTCATTTCTGGATGTATTCACTACATCATAGCTGACAGACTGATAAGAACCAATGCGTTCAGAACCGTACAGCATGTCATGAATACGAACATGGCTGTAGTCTTCCTGTTAGTCCAAAGGATACTGCTGCGCATCATGTCATATTCCTTTTCAAAGTCCATAAGAACATCACTGACTACCTTGAAGTCTTTATCTACACTAGTCTTCATCTGCTTTAATGACTTCGTGATATCCTCGACTCTTAATCGTACTCCGTCGATAGTCTGATATACTCGTTGAACTGATTCATTGGTCTTTCCAAACTCTTCTATGTGTCTATTGAGCATTATTGGCATTGCAGTCTTGACTGCATCCGAGTTGGATTCAACAATTGAAAGTGCTCTCTTTAAATCCTGCAAAAAGATATCTCCTACTACAGGCTGCGGTTTAGTGTTTTCCTCTTTCATATAAGTTCAGTTTTAAGCTATTTGACAGGCTACTGCCACACCACTTTCTTCTAGAAAGTGATGGTCATGTCCTGAGAAGAGTTCTTCTCAGGATCATTGCTAATATCAATATCATTTCTGATGTCTTTTGAGTGCTGCTGATTCTGGTATCGATATAAAGATTTCTCGAGAGACTCAACAAGGGTAGAGAACCTTTTCCCGTAGCGAATACAGAATGCAATTCTGGAGATTGCATCGGCTTTATCACTACCCCACCCGTTGCTGATATCATAATCCTTAGCCTCCTTCTTATCCAGCATCCTCTGAAGGCGTTTCATATCCTTGTCGATTGACATCGACTCAGGATCCAGAATCGAACATGCTGGCTTATTTGCTAGAAGCGTCTGAGCTCTCTGCAGATCATCGCCAAGTTTAGTCTGATACTCAATTGTTCACGAAAGTCCCCCAATTGCCATTGCAGGTTCAATCTGGCTTCCAGATAGGGCGAACGCCCTCTTTCTTCCGGATTCATCTGTATAGACTTTGGAGAAACTGATTCCATTACGAGTAATGCCATCATCTGCATAGTGGAAACTTACACATATACCGGTAAATCA
>JAKSJT010000373.1 GCA_024402125.1 Bacteroidales bacterium | reverse complement strand
ATAGAGGGAACATTAGGAAACTATACAATCAAGTAAAAGAACTATACAATATGCATCAAGACAAAGAAAATGACAAAAGAGTAAATTCATTACTTTCTGGGTTAGAGCGAATTTTAACAGGGATTACTGAAATGAGAAATGAGGCAAGCGATGCGCATGGAGTGGGACGAAGAAGAATACGTATTCAAGATTATCATGCGCGCCTACTTGTAAACTCTGCAATGACTATGTCAGAATTTATCTTGGCAGTAAGTAAACATCAATTGGACAGCTAATTTATTACATGGACCGACATTAAAGTCGGTCTTTTTTATATGACGAAAGGAGGAATCTATCCATATGAATAGTAGCGAGGAAGGAGGCTAATATGTCGGATAACTGGGTTGTACAAAACCTACAGAACACTCTCGGCACATGGAATGAGAAACTGGCAGAGATATGGCAGTTGTTAACACAGTCACCAAAAGATTTCAGAGGCGGAGGCATATGGAACATAATTGTGAACATACACGGAGCACTACAGGCAATAGGACTTGCCTTGTTAGTGCTCTTTTTTCTTGTTGGTGTTGTTAAGACATGTGGATCATTTGCAGAGGTTAAGAAGCCAGAGCATGCGGTTAAGTTGTTCATCAGGTTTGCAATCGCAAAGGGTGTAGTAACGTATGGACTTGAGCTTATGCTTGCCATATTCGACATAGTACAAGGTGTAATTGGAACTATCATGAATTCAGCTGGCGTATTCAGCAGCAACAAAGCGGCACTACCAGATGAGATGATTGCAGCTATCGAGGACTGTGGATTCTTTGAAAGTATTCCTCTCTGGGCAGTAACACTTATAGGAAGCCTTGTGATTACGGTGCTGGCATTCATCATGATACTTACTGTGTACGGGAGATTTTTCAAGATTTATATCTACACAGCCATTGCTCCGATACCACTGTCAACCTTTGCAGGACAGCCGACAGAGCAGATAGGGAAGAACTTCATCAAAAGTTATGCCGCTGTATGCCTTGAAGGCGCAATCATAATGCTGGCATGTATCATATTCAGCAAGTTCGCATCTTCTCCCCCGGTGGTGGATGCAGATGCATCGGTGGTTTCAATGGTATGGGCGTATATCGGTGAGCTGGTGTTTAACATGCTGATTCTGGTGGGAACAGTCAAGATGGCTGACAGAGTTGTGCACGAGTTTATGGGATTATAAGAAAGGAGAACATTAATGGAAAACAAGGAAATGTTTGGAGACATTATCGAAGCTGTAAGGGAGCTTATCCCGGAAGAAATCAGAGATATCATGGAAATTGATATTCAAGAGGTAACAAAGAATAACGACAGAATACTTCACGGAGTGGTGATTCGTGGACCTGGTCAGAACATTGTACCAACTGTATATATTGAGGAGTGCATAGAGGAACTCCCGGAAACTGCAGGAATTAATGATATTGCAGAGGGGACAGTTGCAACATATCTCAAAGGAATGCTTGAGGCACCGAATCTTGATGAGATTTAGTTTGCATATGAGGACATTGCAGACAAGCTGGAAGTTCAGCTTATTGACTCAGCAAGAAACAAAGACAGATTGCAGGATCTTATCTATAAACCTCTTGATAATGGGATTGTTATGATTGCATATGTGGTTGTTGAACAGACTGAAAACGAGAGTCTCAGATGTGCCCTGACCAAGGATCTGGCAGCAAATGAAGGCTATGACGTGGACAAGCTCTTTGATAAGGCATTTGCTAATACCATGGAGAAGAATGCGCCAGTCATGACAGACATGGCCAGCATGATAATGAACATGGTAAGTAGAGACGACTGTAACCCTCTGGAAGAGAATTTCAAAGTAAATCAGGGCGAAAACCTGTACGTACTGTCAAATGAAAACGGGAGCATGGGAGCATCAGTTCTTTATTATCCTGATATGCAGAAAAGGATAGCCGATGCACTGGATGATAACTACTATGTGCTCATGTCAAGTCAGCACGAGGTGATTCTTGTTCCAGAGAAGTCTGGCCCAAATCTTGATTTCCTCAAGTCAATGGTCAAGGAAGCGAATGAGACTGTGGTTCATCCAAGAGATGTGCTTAGTGACAAAGTCCTTAAGTATGACAGAGAGAAAGAGAAACTATATGAGCCAACAGGCAGGGAGCGTGACGGTTCAGACAGAGGTGATAGATAGTGGAAGTACGTATCAACAAGGAGATTAGAGAATATAGCGAGAATGTGTATTTTGGACTGACACTTCGTCAGTTCTTTTTTTCTGCATTGGGATGCATCGCTGCCATTGGAATCTACTTTCTGTGCAAAGATTTCCTGGGCCTTGAAATTACAACCTGGTTATGTGTGTTGGGAGTTGTTCCATTCGCAGCACTTGGCTTCATCACGTATAACGGTATGACTGCGGAGCAATTCGCAGCTGCCTGGCTCAGAAGCAAGTGGATTAACCCGTCAAGGTATGTTAATGAGCCGGTGAGTTTCTATTACGAGATTATGAAAACAGCAATCGAGGCGGATGAGAAGGGAGGTAAATAGTTTGATTAAGACACTGAGGAATGTCAGCAGACAGGAGAAGGAAAAGTACAAGGTGCCAAGGAATGTGCAGGATCTGATACCAATACAGACGGTATATGCTGATGGGATATTTCAGGTGGCACCAAAGAAGTTCACCAAGTCATTTAAGTTTGAAGATATTAATTATGCTGTTGCTTCAAGAGAGGATAAGGAATCAATGTTCCTTAAGTACAGCGAGATTCTTAATTCACTTGATAGCGGAGCAACGACCAAGATTACTATCAATAACAGACGAATTGATAAGCGTGAACTCGCAAGAGATATTCTTATACCGTCAAGAAATGATCGCCTTGATGTATATCGTAAGGAGTACAACCGTATTCTTCTTGAGAAGGCGACTGGTACCACTGCAGTAGTACAGGACAAGTATGTAACGGTATCCATATTTAAAAACAGCATTGAGGATGCCAGAACATACTTCGCAAGAGTTGGCAGTGAACTTATGATGCACTTCAGTAAACTGGGATCACGTCTTGTTGAGATGGATGCTGAAGAGAGACTAAAGGTGCTGTTCAACTTCTATCGAATTGGAGAAGAATCATCATTCGCGTTTGATATGGGAAACTTTGCGAAAAGAGGCCACAGTTTTAAGGATTATATCTCGCCTGATAGTGTGGAGGTGTTCGATGATCATCGGCCTGCCGCGATGGGAGGCGGCGGCGAGG
>JAKSJT010000372.1 GCA_024402125.1 Bacteroidales bacterium | reverse complement strand
GAGAAGAACTTAGCGAGTTTCCAGTCAAGTCTGTTATCCCAGTTTACACGGACGTTCTGTGGCTTGTTAAGGTAGTTAGAGAACAGAACGAGCTGTGTGGTGTACTTGAGGTTGTCGTTAACCTGAGCCTTGAGGTCCATCTTGAGCTGGGCACCAAGCTCGAATCTTACTGGCTTGAAAGCCTCACCTGAGTCAAAGATAGCCTCACCCTTCTGAGCGTTCTCATACTCCTTCTTGAGCTTCATTGAGTAGCTCTGACGGAACTGAGGGTCCTTTACGATAACAAGACCACCTGTAGCAGGTGCGAAGCTAAGGCTGAACCAGTTGTTTGGCTTCCAGTCAATACCAAGCGCAATGTTTGTGTATGCAGGAGCGAGAAGACCAGAAAGTGGGCTTCTAGCATCGAGCCATGCCTTTTTGATATCTGGCTTTGAAAGGCCCTCAAGCGAAGCTGAAGGTGTGTTGTACTTATAACCTGTTGAGAACTGGCTCTTGAAGTCGAAGTTAGCTGAGAAGTAGAGTTTCTTCTCGATCTCATAACCCCACTTGCTTTCAAGATACATACGGTCTGTATTCTTCTGAAGGATTGGCTTTGAAGATGCGTAAAGGAATCCGTAGTCAAGCTGAAGACGATTGTTCCAGTACATATCCTTTGTCTTGCCGTTTACATTGACACCCTTCTTGAAGTTAGCGTTACCATCGATGTAAGCTGCAAGTGTTGTTGTGTTATCACCACCGGCTGCCCAGTTTGTGAGGGATGTCTGGCCGTAGTTGATATTTGTCATAAGAGACTGTGTCCAGTAATTAGGCTTAACTGTTTTAGCCGCATCTGGAGCATTCTGAAGAGCTGCGGCTGCAGCTGCAGCTGCCTCCTGAGCGTTCTGTGCATTTGCGGAAAGTGAGATAAGTGCAGCTGATGCTGCTGCCACGAAATATCCAAGTTTCATAATTTATATATATTAATCAAAGTTAAAGTTAATACTAGTAAGAAATAGCGAATACTACGCGCTGCTTTGATGGCTTACCCGAGTAGATGTCTACACCCTCTTCCTCGCATACAAAGCTGTCTACAGGGATACATCTGATAGTAGCCTTTGTCTCGTCCTTGATAGCCTGCTCTGTTTCTGGTGTTCCATCCCAGTGACAAAGAAGGAACTTACCTGTTCCGATCTTCTGCTTGAACTCCTCCCATGAATCACACTTCTCGACATTCTCAGCACGGAAGTCAAATGCCTTCTGGTAGATTGTCTTCTGGATATCATCAAGGAGTGACTCGATTGTGTCCTCGATTCCTTCGAGAGCAACTGTCTCCTTTGTGAGAGTATCACGACGAGCAACCTCAACTGTTCCGTTAGCAAGGTCACGTGGTCCCATTGCGAAACGTACTGGAACTCCCTTAAGCTCCCACTCTGCGAACTTGAAGCCTGGCCTGAGAGTGTCACGGTCATCAACCTGAACTGAATGGCCCTTAGCCTCGAGGTTCTTCTTAAGTTCATACATCTTGTCAAGGATAGCGTTATGTTCCTCTTCTGTCTTGTAGATAGGAACCATTACTACCTGAATTGGAGCAAGTGCTGGAGGAAGCACAAGACCGTTATCATCACCGTGAGCCATGATAAGAGCACCCATAAGACGAGTAGAAACTCCCCATGAAGTTGCCCATACATACTCCTGCTTTCCTTCCTTGCTTGTATACTGAACATCGAATGACTTTGCAAAGTTCTGTCCAAGGAAATGTGATGTACCTGCCTGAAGAGCCTTTCCATCCTGCATCATAGCCTCGATTGTGAGTGTATCAAGGGCACCTGCAAATCTCTCATTAGGGCTCTTATGTCCTACGATAACAGGAAGAGCGAGGCAGTTTCTTGCGAAGTCTGCGTAAACCTGTACCATCTCGTTTGCCTTTGCCTCAGCCTCAGCGCTAGTTGCGTGAGCTGTGTGGCCTTCCTGCCAGAGGAACTCAGCTGTACGAAGGAAAAGACGAGTTCTCATCTCCCATCTTACAACATTACACCACTGGTTACAGAGAATTGGAAGGTCTCTCCAAGATGTAATCCAGTTCTTATATGTGTTCCAGATAATTGTCTCTGAAGTTGGTCTTACAATAAGTTCTTCCTCGAGCTTAGCTGATGGGTCAACAACCACGCCCTTTCCATCAGGGTCATTCATAAGTCTGTGATGAGTTACAACAGCACACTCCTTTGCGAATCCTGCCACATGCTCTGCCTCTCTAGAGAAGAAAGACTTAGGAATGAAACGTGGGAAATATGCATTCTTAACGCCTGTCTTTTTGAACATTCCATCAAGCACTGACTGCATCTTCTCCCAGATTGCATATCCATAAGGCTTGATTACCATACAACCCCTAACTGCTGACTGCTCTGCAAGATCAGCCTTTACAACAAGGTCATTATACCACTGAGAATAATTCTCAGAGCGTTTGGTTACCTCTTTTGCCATTTTTTGAACTTATTTTGATTTTACTTTTTTTATTTCTATAATTGCGTTAATTGCACGCTTTTTGCAATTGACCACAAATATACGAATTTTAATGGATATAGACTTTATGGAGATTCATAAATTGACTGCAGCAGCAGTATTGGCAGTGTCATTGACACTTGCATCTTGTGCGACTTCAGCACAATACGCTCAGAACTCTGGGAGTCAGAAGTTCCAGGACGGCGCATACAACGTAGCTGTAAGTACCGTTAAAGAAGATAATGCGAAAGCTAAAGCAAATGTAGCTCAGCTATCACAGAAGACTCAGGGCTCGACTATTTACCTCAAGCAGGGACAAACTGACAGTTTGTTCATCCCTGAACATATGTCAGCAACTCTCAAACTGCATAAAAAGGACTCTAGTACAGTTATCACCCTCTATGATATGGACGATAGCTACGGCTACAGCTCTTCATGGTGGGCATATAGACCTTGGTACTACGGTGGCATCTATAACAGCTGGTACAGTCCATGGCACTATGGTTATGGATTCGGACCATACCACCACTGGGCAATGTACGACCCTTGGTACTGGGACTATGGCTTCTATAGCCCGTGGACATACAGCTCACTCTACTGGGATCCATTCTTCTATGACCCTTACTACTGGGGTTATGGATATGGATACTATGGATTCGGATATGGTTTTGCATACAATCCATGGTACTTCGGATACTGGGGAGCTCCTGTATATGTAGGTGGCGGTTACCATAGTAACGGTGTCTACACTAATAGAGGTGAAA